>JAGVAB010000140.1 GCA_020060485.1 Anaerolineales bacterium | reverse complement strand
TTCTCAGCTGTCTCAATCGCACTGATCTGGGCTGCCGGTACCGCACGCACATAGGTCATCCCGGCAGCATCTGTGGAGAGCAAAAAGAACAGCTCACCGGATCGGGTCAGCTCATCGCACCATTCATAGATGCGCAGGGCACACTGGTTGAGTTCATGTTCCCACCAGTTCTTCAGAAATTGCTCGCTGCCCGGGTGATTACAGGTGATGCGCACCCCACCCCCGACCACGTACTGGCTGGTCAGGCCTACAATCCGGCGTGCCAGCGGGTTGCTGCGCCAGGCTTCCAGTGCCTCCTGCAAAATGGTCTGCTGATCATACGGCAGGCGGTCGCGTGATTCATAGGGCGGCAGGTTGAAGGGCAAGGCCGGGATGGTCTCCAGCCGTTGCCTGTGTTGCCTGGATAAAATTTGTCGTAATCGTTCAATCCAATTCATGTTTTCTCCTCTTTTAACATGCTGAATCTGAAATTTAGAAACGCCTTCTGCTTCGTTTTTCGCTGAATTTGAAATCCATCTCCTGCAACGGATCAGCGGCTGTGATAATGGTGGTGTGTTGTCCTTGCTGTATCGTTTGCGATTCCAACACCGCGCACAGGGCTGCTGAGATCAACCAATCGTCGTGCACCTCTCGCCCCAGTTCATCACGGGTACCGGCTGGCACCTGCCAGCGCAGCAATCGTTCCGGCCCCATGGAAATGCTGGACTTGCAGGCTCGGGCTTGCCCCAGAAACTGGCGTTGCTCCTCCGATACATCACGGTGATCCTGAATGCGACCACTGTCAATCAGTCCCAGGAAATCCCAGCCCAGGCGGCTCTTGCTGGCAGCCGTGAACTGAAATGGGATCACCCGTCCGGGTAAAGCCCGTTGTAAAAAGGAAGCGATCCCGGCACCTACCCCGCTGGCATCCGCAACAAATTGCCGGGGATTCCAGAGCCTGACCAGCGCCAGCAATTGCTCGAACAGGCTGCTTTGCGCAATCCCCTGCCAGGCTTTGCGATGAACAATCCGGTAATGATTCTGGTGCAAGCCCCAGGCGGTTGGCCGGCTAAAGATAGAGACAATCGTCAAGGCGCTGAAATCCCGCTGGGGGTTGCTCATCACCCCGGAGCTACTCAAACCCTGATCTTCCCCGGCTACATCCAGACAAAAGGCATAGATCTGCCCCGCTTGTGGGGTGGTTTGCAGTGCGTGTTCGCCCCGCAGCATGGCCAATCGTCCATCATGGAAGAGCCTGCCGCCATTCTCCAGCAGCTCCGAGAAGAACTGGGTACGCACCAGCGGATGGTCCCGCCCTAGCATGGCGATCTGTTTTTGCACAAACTTGCCGTAGGCAGGTACTTCGCGGGCAACCTCATCAGCCGTCAATACAAATGCCCGGCGAGTACCATCATAGGTTTCGATTTTCTGCGCCAGTCTCAACTCCCTGGCCAACAGGGTGTCCTCCGTCCAGGCCGTACCCCAGAAGACGCGCGTGGCGTTGGTGCTGGCAGCCATAGGAGCAATCTCCTTGTCGTACTTCTCCAGCGAGATGTCCTGGGCTTCGTCCACCTGCAACAGCGTTGAGGCGGTCGCTCCGACAATATTGGCTTCGGGTGATCCGGAAAGGAAGGTGATACTCGCCCTTCCGATGCTGAAGCGATAACCCGAATCCTTCTGCCACTCCTCCTGTAATAAGGGGTGCCGGCTGAGCACACGTTGCAAACGTCGCATGGCGTTCTGGCTCTGTGGTTTCCAGGTCGGTGAGATTTTGACCAGTTCCCCGCCAGTGTGGATGAATCGCATCAAGAAAAAGGCTTCTAACTGGGCCTGCAGTTCGTTCTTACCACTCTGGCGGGGAAACATGACCACAAAGGAATGACCACAATCACCCAACACAGATATACTGATGGCATAGGCAACAGCCTGCTGGTATTCTCGCAATGCAATCCCTCCCAGGGCAGCAAAGCGGCAGGGATCGGTCAGCGTGTTAATCATGACTTTCTTGTCAATTGCTGTCAGCATCGTTTTTTTCCCGGACCGGAATGGTTTGATCAAGTTCATGAATCAATTGCAATACTTCCTTACGGAATTTATCCTTGCCATCTTCTGCTCCGCTCCATTTTTTACGGATCTCAATCAAACGCCCCAAACGTGCGCCGGCTTTTCCGATAATCTCTAGCGAATTGCCATACTGATCCAGTTCAGGTTCTCCTTTTTCAACCAGTTCGTGATATTTCCAGATAGCCTGGCGTAAAAGGGCGATGATTTCATCCAGATCCGATTCGGTCGTCGGAAGTTCTTCATCCGCAATTATGGGATTGGCATCCATCTCTACAATGGGCTTATTTGGGATTGGTCGTGCTACTGATCTTTTCGCCATACATATCCTTTCTGGAATTAGAAATATTGTTCTAATTTTGATCAAAGTATGACGGAAAAAATTAGTTCTGACAACCTGCCTAAATGTGCATGTTTTTAAGCAAAATTGGCATATTTTGGCAGGTTTTTGGCATATTGGACAGATTTTGTCCGAAAAATTGCATGATTTTTCAAATCATTTCCCTCCCAAAAAACCTGTGACAACATTCCTATCTTCTCAAAAATCCGATATAATTATTGTCCTTGCCAGACAATTAACAATTGAATAGGTTCTACTTAAATCAAGCGATTAAACCCGGGTGTTTGAATGATTTGGGTTGCTCTGCAATCCAAATCATTCAAACACCCTTCTCCCACACTTTGGATTTAAGTAGTAATCAAAGAAAAAAAATGGAGGAAATTCAACTTATGGAGGGAACAATGACTGCCCTTACAGTACTAACGGAAACAGGTGCTGATCGAGCAGCCTTGCCACTTTTATGGTGGTTGGGACCTATTACCGCTATTGTGGCACTTTTATTCGCCGTTCTGTTTTACAAACAGATGATGCAAAAGTCGGAAGGCACCGACAAGATGAAGTTCATCGCCCAGGCGGTACGTGAAGGCGCTATGGCATACCTCTCCCGTCAATACCGCGTGGTCGGGATTGTGTTTGCCATTTTATTCGTCATCTTCCTGGTGCTATCGTTTTTCAAACTCCAGAACCCCATCGTACCGTTTGCTTTCCTCACCGGCGGGTTATTTTCCGGTCTGTGTGGCTTCTTTGGTATGAAAACCGCCACCAATGCCTCTGCCCGCGCTGCCCATGCTGCCAGCAAAAGCCTGAATTCAGGTCTACAGGTAGCTTTACGCGCTGGCGCTGTCATGGGTCTGGTCGTGGTGGGTTTTGCCTTGCTCGATATCACCCTGTGGTTCCTCCTGCTCTACTTTGGATTCCCGGTGCTCTTCCCCACGAATTTCATCAGCGTGACCGAGAACCCCTTACCACAGATTACCGCCATTATGCTCAGCTTTGGGATGGGCGCTTCCACGCAGGCCCTTTTCGCCCGTGTGGGGGGTGGCATCTACACCAAAGCCGCTGATGTGGGTGCCGATCTGGTGGGTAAAATCGAAGCCAATATTCCCGAGGATGATCCCCGCAACCCGGCCACCATCGCTGATAACGTCGGTGACAATGTTGGTGACGTGGCAGGCATGGGTGCTGACCTGTATGAATCATACGCGGGTTCTATCCTGGCAACCTCTGCCTTAGGTGTGGCTGCGGTCACGCTGGCTGGTAGTGGTTTAGTACCGGGTAAATCTCCCCTGGAGACCGGTCTGATGTACATCACTGCGCCAATTGTGCTGGCAGCGCTGGGCATCATCCTATCCATTATTGCCATTTATCTGGTACGCACCCGAGACGATGCCGACCAGAGTCAACTAATTGCATCTCTCAGCCGCGGATTAAACCTCAGCTCCATCGGGATTGCCGTGTTTTCTTTGCCCTTACTATACCTTTTGGGATTACCCAACTTTCTTGCGGTTTGGATCTGCGTCCTGGCTGGTCTGGCTGTGGGACTGATCATCGGCAAATCCACCGAATATTACACGTCGCACGCCTTCAAACCCACCCGGGATATTGCCGAACAGGCAGATACCAGCTCTGCCACCGCCCTCATCGAAGGCATGGCCGTCGGTATGGAATCGGGAGGCATCCCGGTCGCAGCGGTTGTGACTGGCATCATGGTCAGTTATTATGTAGCTGGCGGTGTCGAAAACCTGCTCATGGGTCTCTTCGGGGTTGGTATTGCTGCCGTGGGTATGCTCTCCACCCTGGGTTTCACCCTGGCCACTGATGCCTACGGCCCCATCGCGGACAACGCCGGCGGTAATGCCGAAATGTCGGGTCTGGATCGCAGTGTGCGTATTCGCACCGATGAGCTCGATGCTGTTGGTAACACCACGGCTGCCATCGGCAAAGGCTTTGCGATTGGTTCCGCTGCACTCACCTCCATGGCACTATTGGCTGCCTACCTGGAAGAAATTCGCCTGGTACTAACCGAGTTACGCCATGTCGACGCGCTTTTGGTGCGTGGCGAATTGATCCCTGTCATGCAAATGACCATGGAGAACTTCATGGATTTTTATAATGTTACGCTATTAAATCCGGCTGTTCTAGCAGGTCTCTTTACCGGTGCCGCCACCGCCTTCTTTTTCTCCGCCATGACCATGCGCGCAGTTGGCCGGGCTGCCACCGGCATGGTGGCAGAGGTACGCCGTCAGTTCCGTGAGATCGAAGGTATTCTCGAAGGTACTGGCCGCCCAGATTATGCCCGTTGTGTTGCCATCAGCACCGCTGCTGCCCAACGTGAGATGATCGCTCCATCTTTGGTGGCCATCATCATCCCGGTTTTGGTCGGCATAGTGTTCGGGATCGCCGGTGTGCTTGGTCTGCTGGCAGGCACCCTCATAACCGGTCTCTCGTTGGCTATCACCATGTCCAACGCAGGTGGTGCCTGGGATAATGCCAAGAAGTATATTGAGGTTGGCAAGTTTGGTGGTAAAGGCTCCCCTGCCCACAAAGCTGCCGTCATTGGTGATACTGTCGGAGATCCCTTCAAAGACACCGCCGGTCCTTCGCTGAATATCCTGATCAAACTGATGACCATGGTCTCGGTCGTCTTCGCCGGTCTGGTGGTTGCTTTTGGAAATGGCCAGGGCTTGATCTTTATGCTCTTGCATTAGCCCTTACGAACACCAGATTTTACAACAATTATCTTGTGATCCTTTCTTCAGCTCGAGTTACAACTGGAGCAAGAAAGGATCTTTTTTAATCAAGCGCCGATGTTGGTTATGAGTAAATTCGCATGGTCCTTGGTGCACAAAACGAACCACACGAAAAACAGACTCTTACATTCCATTGAATTTGGGGGTGAAACATGATGACCGTTTATAATTGAGAAATCCCAATCGTTACGAATCGAGATAAACATGCAGGAATTTACCTACAAGCAAAATCAATTAAAAGCGCTGCTTGAGCAATACAATATCAATGGATTGGTACTCCACCGGGTTTCCAGTTTTTCCTGGGCAACCTGTGGTGTTGATAGCGCAGTCAACATCGCTACCACAAATGGCCCTGTCAGATTATTCATCACAAAAGATAAGAATTACCTGATTACAAAAAACATCGAAGCACCCCGCCTGGATCAAGAAGGTCAACTAAAAAAGCAAGGTTGGGAATTCATTGTCACCCCCTGGCATGAACCGGATTTTGATCCCAGAGAGGTGATCGGTGATGGACCT
>JAGVAB010000023.1 GCA_020060485.1 Anaerolineales bacterium | reverse complement strand
CCGCACGTTTCTTTTCCTCCCCCGGCCTATGAAGTCTGATTTACAAATCCAATCCGTGCCGGGGGAAGAATCCATTATCATCAGCATTTTGCATCTACTTTGATCTGGATGACCTTCACTGTTTTGGAAAATCGTAAATGTCAAGCTTTCTTGAGAATGCCATGGGCAGGATAAGGGAGAATCCGGCAAGGCATGGCTCCGCTGGCTGCGTTGAGACACCTGCGATCAAAAACGCCTTATAGGATGAGATGGCGGCACAATAACGTTTTTTACAAAAGCACATCCCCTTCCGCAAGTTACGGAAGGGGATGTGCTGCATTCCCATTGCTTATGAGTTCAAACCGGCTTCCTGGACTACCCTTTCAACCAGCCTGTAGAAGTTGAGGATTTTCATGTTGAGCGAAATTTCCGTGTTCATGAACATCACCAAACCAGTCTTGTTCTCCCGATTAAAAAGGGCGATTGTGAAAATGCCCGGGTCTCCCCCGGTGTGACCAGCGATCTTCGCGTTCTGCAGCTTGCCCATATAAATATCTTCAAGGGTTGAATAACTCCAGGTGAGGGCTTGATTGCCTTCATCGGCAGTTGCTGTCAACATCTCTTCCAGGGTTTCCGGCTGCAAGAGTGCTTTTCCCTGGTAACTGCCTTCATTCAGCATGGCGATCAGCAGGTGGGCATATTCCCTGGCAGTGGTTTTTAACGTGCCGTCAGGGTAGGTGGCAAAGGAATAATGGGGCAAGGGGGTCTGTTCAGGAGTATATGGCATAGCCAGATTGGCGATATTTGTGTCTGCCAGCAGCCAGGCGGTGCTGTTCATTTCCAACGGTTCAAAGATGTTGGTTTTGCAATAGACGGGGAAATCTGTTTGAGTGACCTCTTCTACCAGATAGCCGAGCAGGGCATAGCCCGGATTGCTGTAATGAAAAGAATCGCCAGGTTTGGTCTCGGTGAAATTGGCGTCTATGTCATACCACTCGCCGCCAGGCGTGAGGAAACCCCGCACAAACTGTTCCAGCGAGACTGGCGAATCTCCGCCGCCCGCTTCGATGGTATACAGGCTGTCGTAAACCTCCCAATTGTTGGCGATACCGGCGGTATGGGTCAACAACATTCGGAAAGTGATCGGCTCCTCTGGAAATTTGGGATGCACGACCTCAAAGGGAAGATACTGGTTGATATCATCATCCAGATGGATCAGCCCTTTCTCATGTAATTGCATGATGGCAAGGCCGGTAACGGTTTTGGAGACGGAAGCGATCTGGAACAGCGTTTCTTCCGTCACTGGTGTTTGATTCTCCACGTCCGCATAACCGGCATAAATCGTGGAAGTTACCTGGTCGTCCTTGATGAAGGCGATCGATATGCCGGGAATGTGCGCTTTTTGCATTTTGCCTTGAACAAAATCTTCCAGGTTGTCTGGATTGGAAAAATTAGTGTTGAATGCAAGGATGGCAAAAAAGAGGAGTGCCAGCCCGGCGATGCCAGCCAGCATCCAGAGCAGAATCTTGCCGATGACCTTAAGAAGTTTCATGTTTGACCTTTCCTTTTAGGCGAAAACGAATTGCTCTCCATCCATCATGTGTTTTGGTTTCACTACTTTTCTACGGAAAATGGATAGCAAAGTTGCACAAAGGAAAGCGTGAAAGCTGTGCCAGGGACAGTCCCGTATATTTTTCACCAGACCATGTTTGGCTACATTGCAATGCATATCATGCGGATGTAAATACCGCCAGGGATGAAAACTCTGCGGTATTCAGGCATTTCAATTCCTTTGGTCGATCTCATTTGATACGGTCAAAATCCATGACCGCACCACTCACATTAGGCTTGCACCATTCCCACAGCACTGCGCCCAACACACCGGGAGCGATGATGGTGAAGGCATACCACGCGCTGTCGTTGGTGTAAGCGAACAGGAACACCAGCCAACCGGGCAGGGAGAGCAGCACCGCCGCCAGCATACGCTTGCCCCGGTCAAGCAGTGGCACAAGCTGGATCAGGTCATAATCATGCACCAGCGGGTTGACCACAAAACCCCACAAAACCGCCAGGTCCAGCGTCACCTGCTTGCCTGCCATGAACCACACGGCCAAAAACAGCAGCACAGCAATCCCACCCAGCACCAGCCAGTACGCGCCGGTCTGGCCGGGGAAAAGATACAGCAACGTGCGCGGCACAAAACCAGACAGGGCGCGCTCGAACAGCGGACGCGGCGAACTGAGCCAGCGCGCCGGCCAATCCGGCAGGATGAGGAAACCGGGCAGGTAGATCAAGGCCGTGGTGACGGCGAAGGCCCATGCCTGGCGCGGGATGCGCTTCTCCGCGCGCAGGGCCTTCCACCACTGCGCGGCAGCAAAGACCAACGGCACGATGCCCAACTGCGGCTTGAGCATGGTTAAGCCGAGCCATACACCGCCCTCAACATGATCAGCTTCCTGGTGCTTGCGGTACCCCCACAAGCCCAGCATGCCAAATACGGAAGACTGGCCGCCAGCGAAATGCCCGAACACAGGCGCAAACAACAGCACCAGCGGATTACCCCCGCTGATGAACAGCGCAGCCAGCACCGGCCCCAGCAGCCACAAAACAATACCAACCGACCGCGGCAGCCAGGCGATGGCCGCAAAAACCATCACATAAGGCATGGGGTAATAGCTGTTCTCCCCATACACCTCACTGCCCGCCAGTAAACGGCTGCCGATGCTCATGAAAGTCTCGTAGTCGATCGGGCCACGGTTTGTGTACACTGCCAGCCCAACATAGATCAGGTACGGCGTCAACAGTAGGATTACAGCAGCAATGCGCAGCAGTTTTCGTTGCTCTTCAGGCAAATTCCTCATGCCACTATTATACGTCCGCCCTCAAGGAAGCAAGTACAATAAGATCTGACATGAAAAAGAAGCGTTTTACGTGATATTAACCTCCCGGATTCACCCATTTATAATTTTTCAGATACAACAGGGAAAGTTCGATCATTATCTCAAAACAACTAAACAGGACCTTCTCGTTATGAAGTTTTTAATCACCGGGGGAGCAGGCTATGTCGGCAGCACAATTTATGCCGCCCTGGAAGATGCCGGACATACGCCGGTCAGTCCCTATGCGCGCACCAAGTACATGATGGAAATGGTTCTCAGGGATTTCTGTATTGCCTACGGAATGAAAGGCATTGCCCTGCGTTATTTCAACCCGATTGGGGCTGACCCGCAGATGCGCTCGGGCATTCATGTGGAACATTCCACCCACGTGCTGGGCAAAATGGTGAAAGCTGCCCAGGGCCGCCTGGAAGCCTTCGAGATCACTGGTACCGACCGTGCCAAAGCCCTGCTGGGCTGGGAAGCCAAACTGCCTATTGAACAGGGTCTGGCCGATGCACTGCGCTGGGATAAGCTGCGCGGGGAGATTCTGGGGTTTGGCGAGTAGGGAGAAAGCTGGTTTGGAATTTCAATTGTTTCCCCATGCGGGAGATTTATAAAAGAAATCGCCCACTTCGACATGCTCAGTGTGCGGTTTCCTCGTTAATTCCCGTCAATCGCAAATCCTGCTTCCCGCAGCACGTTTACCGCTTCAGGTAAATGATCGGCCTTGACCAGGAGATAATCCGTGTCATACGTAGAAATGGCGAAAATGCTGATGGCTGCGGCGGCCAGGGGCAGAGCCAAATTTATTTTCGCATGCCAGGCAGGGCCGGCCAGACAAGCCATGATCTACATTAAAACCTTACCGCGATCCGCCAGATCATCCCAGCCTGTTGATCACATCCGCTGCCGTCATCACTTCACCATAGCTGCCATGCAAGGCTGCCAGAAATGCAGCCTGCACATCCTCTGCTTTCACCACCCGCTGGCCAAACGACAGGTCACGGGTGGCACAGCCATCTGCGGCAATCCAGCACTCATAGCCGTGATCTGCCGCCGCCCTCACCCCCGCATCCAGGCACATATGCGTCATCATGCCGGCAATCACCAGGCGGCGCAGGTTATGGCGCTGCAAGTGGGCCAACAGATCCGTTTCCCGAAAGCTGTTGGGGAAATGCTTTTGAATGACGACCTCAGAGTCTGCCGGTTTAACGCTGGCGTGAATTTCCACCCCGGTTGTATCAGGCAGAAAGAAGGTTGCGCCTTGCCGTATGGAAACATGTTGAATGTGAATGACCGGGCGGCGGCGTGCGCGGAAAAAACCCAGCAACTGTCCGGCAATGCGCCCTGCCTCTTCACTTCCCTTCAGTTCCATTTTCCCCCTGGGAAAATAATCATTCTGGATATCGATCAACAGCAAGCCAGTTGAATCCATATCATTGTCTCCTGTTTGGTGATGTCTTTCTGAAATTCTACTGCTTAACGGCTGGCGCCGGGCGAAATTGGCTCAAAACCCCGGCACAACATGCGCCATCACGGCAAGGTGATCTCATTTGCGGCCGATCCAGCGATGGACTGCCGCGGTGTACGCCTGGTATTGCTCACCGAACCTGGCGGCAAGATAACGCTCTTCCGGTGCGACAAGAATATAATGGCAGGCAACCAAAGATGGCAGAAGAAGCAGCAAAACCCAGGGTAGATCAAACACAAGAGAAATCCCGGCCAGAAAGAGAACGCCGCCAAGATAGAGGGGGTTCCTTGACATGGCGAATACACCCGTGGAGACGATCCTGCTGGTAGGAAATCCCGGGTCGGTCGGCTGACGATAACGGGCAAACTCCCGCCGGGCAAGAACTACAAGGCAGACACCCGCAAAGATGAGCAGCGCACCTGCGGGTATGCGAACTGGTGCGCTGAGGCTGCGCGGGAATCGGCCTGGCGCAACCAGTTGCAGAATGATCGCAACCAGAAAGGGAAGGCCAAAGACGACCTCAAAGATCTGCCACCAACTTTTATGTGCGGCATCATTTAACATTTTGTTTGCAAACCTTCCCGTCCCCAATTCTTTTCAGAACCAAATCAGCCAATGGACGGCGTTACTGGCGCCAAGACGGAACCTGACGTCTGGTGATCTTTTGACGCCAGGTTCCGCAGTTCCGGCTGAATCGCTTGTCACATCTTGTCCAGCGCGTTGTGCCACCCGTTAATAACGCAAAACAAGCGCAATGCGCTGATGGGCATCAAGTGAGCCGTTATCAACAAATACAACCTGCCCCTGTTTGCTCATCACCATTTCAATGATCTCGTCCACGGCGTCGTCCATGACATCCGCAGCCTCGTGATCATCGGCAGATACCAGATGGGTGCCGCTTTCATCCAGACGGGCAGGATAATGGAAATCTTCTTCCACCAGAAGCAGCCTGCCGCGTCCTTCATTGGCCAGGCGCCATACTTCGCCCACCCCGGAAGCAAACTTGCGCTCACTAACCGCCTTGTCCAGTTCCCCAAGAATCTGCTGACGCTGCTGGTCCAGATTAAGCTTGACCAATGGCCAAACCAGTTTGCCCAACTCATGCGGCGTAGTTTTATCATGGCTGCCGGTCATGGTGGTCAGAATGGCGCTCTTGTGGCCTGTCACTTCGTTGAAGAAGGACAGAAAGCGGTCCACGCCCACCACAGCCAGCGGCAGCGGGTCTTCAGCCATGACCGGCTTGAGAGCTGCATCCACCTGCCGGAAAAACTGGAGGTGACGTTCATCCCGATACGCAGATTTTCGCACGCCAAAACCGCCCGGCAACGCCTGTTCACCGCCCATGCCTTCATGGGTCATGGGAAAACCACCCTCCCGAATTTCAACAAGGAATTCGCGGGTTCCTTCATAAAGACGGGTGGGCTTTTCACTCAAAGCCAACACCCAGTAACGCGGCGTGCGGTTCATGGCAAAGATCAGATCGCGGGTGAAAAATGTTTCATCCACCGCCACCCGCTCCTTTAAGGGGAAGGGGAGATAGAACGAGCGGGCAAAATCGTGGTTGACAAACAACCCCAGCCCATCCAGTGTATTTCGATAATCAATATCTTCTGCCAGTTTTTCAAGGCGCAGCAAAAGCGGCTCGATCTCGCGTTTGCCAAATTCTTTCAGCAAACGGTCTGCCGCCTGATTGACCAGATTCTTGACGCGGATCGGGTCCTGACGATTTTCCGGCGAGGAGCGGTGGGTAGGCAAAGTGATTGTGACAGCCGGATAACCTTTGACCTCTTGTAACAAATGAACTTCATGGCGATTCATGGATCTTTCCTTTCTTGTGAACAGGGCCACCCAAAACATCAGTTTTGTGTGTCAGTCTTCTGTCTTTCATTTTACTATAAACAAATCGCACCCTGCTCTCTGACAGAAGCAGGTTGCAGGACACCGGCCTGGCGCAATCAGCAAAGGACAGGTTTTGGTGGTACAGAGGCGGGAATGGGTTGAACCCATTCCCGCCTCCATGTACAAATAGTGCCGGCTGGTTTTTGGACTGCAAGGCAACAGCTTTTTACAAGCCTTGCTCCAAGCCCTGCGCTTGCATGACCGTTTGCTCCGGCTTTTTGATGGTCACAAATAACAACGCGATGCCGACAGTAATTCCAACAACAAGCCATAACCCGGTCATCGCGGTCATCGCCAGGGTCGCGGCAAGATCGCTTGACATTGTTGCCGGGTCAATGAACCCCAACCTTTCGGCGAGTTTTCCGAGAGGCAAAACGATGATGAACATGAACGGAATGATCGCAAACGGACTTAAGCCTGTGCCTATCCATGTGCTGACAAACACTTTGCCTGACGAGTTGCCCGTACGTTTTCCAACAAGCCCGATTGACAAACCGATCGCTGCCCAAATGACAACCAGCGGCACAATCCATAACTGGATCTCGTTGAACGACAGGGTATGAGAGGCCAGCAATGCAGACACCCACACAGAACCTGTCAAAAAGGCGGTGATCACTCCCGCAAGAACCTGCTTTGAACGCAATACGTTTTTCATTTCCAACTCCTTGCCGATCATAGAGACAATCTCTCTGAAAGCCGTAGCCCAACCCATCCGTGAATTGAACCTGTCTCTATTTTCGATGCTTTCCCCCATGCGATCAACTGTGGAACACCCCAATCTTTCGGTTTCAAACTGACCTGTGGCATTCACCAGTTTCAAAATCAACTCTATTCTGGAACTCACCTGAGCCTTGGTGTAGATGTTTTTCAAGTGGAATTCAACCGTACGGACAGAGATATCAAGAGACGCAGCAATTAACTTGTTGCTTTTCCCTTGCAGCAATTGTTGCAGAACATCCCTTTCACGGTCACTCAATCGAGGGGATTGTGTCATGGTGATTTCCTTTCCGGACTAATGCGCCCCGTGCCGCCCAACGGCAGTATCCAGCGTTCACTGCTGCTTTGTTGGTACACTTATGCTTTGAAAGGAGGCTTTTGATTTCATTTTAACCCCAGAAAGTATCGCCAGGCTTGCTATCATAAATCATCGGCATAACAAGTTCGTTGGATGTTTTCTTCCGACTTTCAGCGATATTTACAGCACTTACAGCATATAAAACGGCGTATTTGGTGAGAAGTAAAACATCCTTTGTTTGCCGTCCAAGTTCATCTGATCTGATGACAGTTTCTTTACTGTCGTCTTTTGCTAAATACAATTTGACATTAAGATAATCATGCGTAATTCTATTCCTGCGTGTGTCAATTGTTTTTAAATCTACTTTTGCGTTTTCAAAGTAATCAATACACAAGTCTGAAAGAGCAAACATGCTTGGATTTTGAGTATTGCAAATGGCTTGCCTAGCAATAAAACGTATCTCGTGGGTTTCTCCCAGTGATTGTTTCTCCGCAAAAATACCCCAAAAAGTACTTTCCCTTTTCCCGATTCCAAAATATGTATTCACTATTCTTGCGACTTTATCTAAAACATCAAAGGCTCGTGAGTAAGCGGTTTTGCATAACCCTGTATAAATGCCGTTGATTGAATAATCAAGGTTATCAAAATACACGGTAGTCTGGGATACATTATCCAAAACTTCAGTTTTACTTTGGGAAAGGAAAAACAAATAACGTGCAGTTGTGTAAGATTCTTTTATCTCATTGAGGATTCTTAGGAGTTCGGGAACAAGTTGATTATTGTCAATTGCTGTTGTGATGCCGCCAAAAGAAATATCGTCAGTAATTCCAGGTGATAATTTTTTGTTTCCCGCCCAAAAATTCAAGAAAAGCCCATTGTTGATACAGAATTGTATATAGGCTTGTTGCTCTTTGTTCTCGTGGTTAGCCTTTGTGGGTTCTGGAGGTAAAACCGGCTCTTTATGAGCACTTATGAAATTTTCCAGTTGTTGCAACCGTGTTTGAAAACCACTTACCGCTTGTGGCGAACCAAAGCGCAGGTGCATTATAGGACTGAGCGCTTGTTTCAAGAAATCATGCGCTAATGCAGAATATTCGTGCATATAACGTCCAGTAATGTGCGTTGCGTGTTCAAGTTCTATACCAAGATTGCCTGCCGCCATTCCGTTTGTGGGGTCAATACGAATAGCATGTTCATAACATTCAATAGCGTCAATAAACCTTCCCAGTTGAGAAAGGCAGTTTCCGTAATTTATTAATACCTGAGAAGCGAAAGATGGTTCTGAGTTCCCTAAATTTTCAATAGCTTGACGATAAAGATTTTTTGCACTTCGTAAGTCATTATCGTTAGGAGGAATCACTTTTTTGCCAGTTTTGCGCTTTAAGGTGTAAAGAGCACTATATCCATTTGCCGCATTATACAAAGTTGAACATTTGGATAAGCCATTTGTATTTCCGTCTACAAGTAACATATTTTCAAATATCTTTGTTCCTTTCTTAACCTTACTCGAATCCTCCAATGCAAAGCCTCCATCAATAAATATTGCTGCACGAAAAGCGTCAGTAGATAATGTCTCTGCCAACTTTATTGCTTCGACATACCTGCCTTCGTCTAGCAACCTTGAACATGTGCTGTATTTATTCGCTTCTGTTTCGCTAGTCATTGAAATTTCAACCCCTGAATTAAAACGAAATTATTTTGCAGAGGGCGTGCCAACGAATTAAGGATAGCTGTGGCGACCAGTACCAACACCGAAGCTCAGTTCAACGTGCTGCCATACCAACCCTGGTTGAACGAAACCGGACCAGGAAACGCACTGGCTATTTGGAATTTAAGGCGTACTGCCAAGTCAAAACCGCTTTCATACATGCTCATCTGAATAGATTGTATATCCAAAAAGCCAACCAACGCAAGCGAAAAATGCGGCAACAAAGCGGTTTGGGTGGGTCTTTCTTGCATTAGGGCATGACTGAACCCCGGCATCCAGTGAAAAATCAGACGGGGAAAACCAAGACGGCCCATGGTGGGCAGCGTCCAAAGGGTGCGCTCACCTGCGGTGAGCGCACCCTGGTGATACTGCTTAACAAAACGGGCTGATCAGGGCGTGCTGGCGCACGTCCACCAGGCCCTTGTCGGTCAGGCCCAGTTCGGGCACGGTGGGCAGGGAAATGAAGGAAATCGTCATGAAAGGCGCCGGCAGTGTGCCGCCCAACTGGTGATAGACGGCGGTCATCTCTTCCAGAATTTTGATCACCTCGCCAGCCGGTTGCTCGCTCATCAGGCCGCCGATGGGCAGCGGCAGGCTGCCCAGCAGCTTGCCGTTGGCGGCCACCGCCAGCCCGCCCTGCATGTCTTCAATGGCCGCCGCACACACAGCCATGTCCTCGTCGTTGGTGCCGGCGATGACGATGTTGTGATGGTCATGCGAGACCGAAGAGGCTATCGCCCCATGCTGCATGCCAAAGCCGCGCACCAGGGTTACGCCCACATTGCCGTTCTTGCCGTAACGCTCGACCACGGCCAGCTTGAGCAGGTCGCGGGCCGGGTCGGTCTGCACCGCGCCATTCACCACCGGCAGCGTCTCCTGCCCGGGGCGGTTGATGATCTGGTCGGGGTAGAGTTCGATCACCCACACCTTGGCCTGGCTGCCCTCAGCTTTGAGGATGAAATCCTCTGCCTTACGCCCGTTGGTCAGTTTGACCGTGTGGCGCACCCATTCGGGATACTCGATATGCGGAATGGGCTGGGTGAGCTTGCCCTGGCTGGCGACATGCTCTCCGCGCACAAAGACCTCGGCCGGGACGATCTTCTCCAGGCTTTCTGCAAGGATCACGTCCGCCCAGCGGCCGGGGGTCAGGCTGCCGAAGTCCTCCTCCATGCGAAAGTGCTGGGCGGTGTTCAGGCTGGCCATCTGGATGGCTTCCACCGGCGGGATGCCCAGGGCGATGGCCCGGTTGACCATGTAGTCAATATGGCCCTCGGCCTGGATGTCGTCCGGGTGTTTGTCGTCGGTGCAGAACATGAAATGCCGCGTGGTCAGGCCCTCTTCGAGCGCCTTGCCCAGGATCAGATCCAGGTTGCGCTCGGTGGAACCCTCGCGCACCAGCACAGACAACCCCAGGCGCAGCCGCTCCAGGGCGTCGGCGTAATCCACGCACTCATGGTCGTCGGCCAGCCCGCCGCAGGCATAGGCCACCAGCTCGTCGCCCGCCAGACCGGCCGCATGCCCGTTGGCGATCTTGCGCAGGGCATGGGCGGCGATCACCTTGCCCAGATATTCGTCCTTCAGGGTCAGCACTTTGGAGGGGTCCAGCTCGCCCAGGCTGATGCTGTTGGGCCATGTGAGGATCTGCTGCACTTCGGCCAGGCCCAGCTCGCCGCCGGTGGTTTCCAGGCCGGGGGCAGTCGGCACGCGCGAGCAGACCTCCAGCAGGATATGGTACGGGATGTGGTCGGCGGCCAGCAGCAGGGCCTTCAGTCCCTCGATCCCGGCCACGTTGGAGATCTCCATCGGGTCAGCCAGCATGACGGTGGTGCCGTGCGGCACGATCATCTCGGCCAGATTCTCGGGGGTCAGCAAGGTGGAATCGAGATGCACATGGCTGTCCATGAAGCCCGGCATGGCGAAACAGCCGCGCCCGTCAAAGGTCTGTCTGGCGCTGAAGCCAACCGCGTTGGGATGGACAATGCGCCCGTCCTTGATGCCCAGCGCGCCGGGCGTGATGCGCCCGGTATACACATCCACCACCTGCACATTCTCGATCAACAGGTCCAGCGGGCCGCGATTCAAAACGGTTTCGATCAGGGTCTTGCGTTGGGCAACAGATAACATGGGGAACTCTCCTTCGAAAATGGATGGAAAACTCAACCGCGCTGGGTTAACAGGCGCAGGCTGCTCATGGCCGGGTGCAGGTAATTCTGCCCAAAGGCCAGCGGGCGGGTCTGGCTGCGTTCCAGGAACAGCTCTTCACATAGCAGCAGGGGCGTACCGGGCGGGCACTGGAAGGCCGCCGCGATCTCTCCCTCGGCGCTGACCGGCAGAATATCCAGCAGCACATACTCCACGCGCTGGCTGGTATGCGCTTCCAGAAATTCAAGGTACGCCTCACCGCTGTCCTGCGGGTCAGTGGACTCAAACCAGCGGGCCGGCAGATAATCGCGGGTGAACATGGCTGTGCGCTGCGGGGTGACGAACTGCTTGGTGAAGCAGAGCACCTCATCTCCGGCGGCCAGTTGCAGGGTCTCCTGGATGCGCGGCGGGGCGGTCATCCGCCCGACAGCCAAATGCTGCACAGCGGCCTCATACCCGGAGCGGCGCAGCAGATCCACGTTCTCGTAGAAAGCATCCAGCTTGTAATGAAAGGTCTGCGCCAGGCCGGAAACATAGGTGCCAAAACCGTGGCGGCGCAGGATGAGGCCCTCCTTGATGAGCAGCTCAATCGCCTGGCGCACAGTGTTGCGGCTGACCTGGTAAACGCCCATCAGGTCGCGCTCGGTGGGCAGCTGCTGGCCGGGAGCATATTCCCCGCGCTGGATACGTTCCCGCAGAGCTTCGGCCAGTTGCGCATACAGGGGCAGGGGAATATGTGTGTCGAGATGGGACATCCGCTCTCCTTAATGGTTGGGACATCCCAACCATTAAGGAGAGTATACAGGATTCCGCTCCCCGATTCAAGCATGGATCTCCATTTATGCAGAACTTTCTTAAGCTGTAGGGAGACCGCATTTTGTTCCTTAATGAATTTGCAATCGTATTTACCCTTCCCAAATTGGGAAAGGGATAAGATCTTTTTTTTGTGCAAGGATTGAAAAATTCACTCAGCAAAACCATTGTCTGCCTTTATCCCGCCCCGGCCAACCCGGGTTTTCTGTTCCGGGCTTGCAGAAAGCTCAACAGCTCCCCCTGAATTTTCATGCGCGGGTTATGACTGAATAGGGGGTGTTGAACGCTCAAATGCGATTACCCTGTGCCGGGCAATGGCAGATGATTTCAAATAGTGGTATGCTTAGACCATGCCATGAAGCGAAAAAATCCATTCCCGAATGAGGATTGTATGACCACTTTGACCAAAATTTTCAGGCAATCTCCCGTCTCCCGCATGCGCCGCAACCACTCCCTGGAACATGCCACCCTGAACGTGCTCGCCCAGCACAGGCCGCGCCTGCGCCTGGCCGGCTATTCAGATGCCGGCGGTTTCTGGCTGGCGGGTGACGTACCCATTGATGACTTGCAGCACGCGGTCGGAGAAGCCCTGGCCCGCCTGCAAAATGGCGAAAGCGCCCTGGCCATCCACGCTCACTGCGGCACCAATTATGTGGTACCCGGCTTCCTTGCCGGAACAGCAGCCTGGCTGGCGATGTTGGGCAATGACAAGAACGACAACCTCGGTAAAAAGCTGGACCGCTGGTCGCTGGTGGTGCTGCTGGTTACGGTGGTCATGCTGGTCTCGCGGCCCCTGGGGCCGGTCTTCCAGCAAAAGGTGACCACTGATGCCCGCGTGGAAGGAATGCAGATCACCGAGATCATCCGCAGCGAACGCGGGCAAATGGTGCTGCACCGCATCACCACTTCCGGTTGATCGTCTGCTTTGTTGAAGAACGGGGCAAGCTTTGAGCGATCAGACCAATTCTGAGATCTACATCCTGCACGGCGATGATGAATACTCCATGTCGCGCAAGGTGGCGGAGCTGCTGAAACATTACGCCGACCCGGCCACCGCCGACCTGAACATTACCCGTCTGAACGTGGCGCAGGCCAGCGAGGAGCAGCTTCGCTCGATCGCCATTACCCTGCCCTTTCTGGCCGAGCGGCGGGTGGTGGTGGTCGACAATCCCCTGGCGCGCCTCTCTGCCAAACCGGCCCAGGAGGGATTCATCGCCTTCCTGAACAGCCTGCCGCCCACCACGGTACTGATCCTGGTGATTGACGATTTTTTCAAAAACGTATGGTTCGACAACCAATGGCAAAAGGTCTGGCAGGTACTTGGTGAGAAACACTGGCTGCGCAAATGGGCCAATGAACCAGGCCGGCGGGCCAGCGTGCGCACCTACCAGCTTCCACCAAAAAATGAAATGCAGCGCTGGATCAAAGCCCAGGCGGAAGAAGCCGGCGGCACTTTCACACCTGATGCCGCTTCTGCATTGGCCGAATATGTCGGCGGCGACACGCGCATCGCCAGCCTGGAGATCAATAAACTGCTCACCTATGTGGACCATGCCCGCCCGGTGGAGCGCACAGACGTGGAAAAGCTGACCCCCTACGCCAACCCGCCGGACATCTTCGAGATGGTGGACGCCCTGGCAGCCGGCAGCGGGCAGCAGGCTCAGAAGGTCTTTCACCGGCTGCTGGAAAAAGAAGAACCGCCCATGCTGTTTGGCATGGTGGTGCGTCAGTTCCGGCTTTTGCTGCAAGGGCGCGAGCTGCTGGATGAAGGGGGCAATGCGCAGCAGGCGGTCAAGGAGATCGCCGAGATCAATTCTGCATTCGTGGCCACAAAGGCCCTGCGTCAGGCGCAGCGCTTCCGCCAGGCCGACCTGGAGCGAATCTATCACCGCCTGCTCGAGCTGGACACAGCCGTCAAGCAGGGTGAAACCAGCTACGAGCTGGGCATTGACCTGCTGATCGCAGAGATGGCCCACAAATAAAGATTCACATGGCATTCTCAAGAAAGCTTGACATTTACGATTTTCCAAAACAGTGAAGGTCATCCAGATCAAAGTAGATGCAAAATGCTGATGATAATGGATTCCT
>JAGVAB010000162.1 GCA_020060485.1 Anaerolineales bacterium | reverse complement strand
TCGCCGCTGCTCAACACCGCACGTTTCTTTTCCTCCCCCGGCCTATGAAGTCTGATTTACAAATCCAATCCGTGCCGGGGGAGGAAGCCATTATCATCAGCATTTCGCATCTACTTTGATCTGGATGACCTTCACTGTTTTGGAAAATCGTAAATGTCAAGCTTTCTTGAGAATGCCATGAACGATTCACCATGGCTCAAAGTTAATTTTCTGTTTCCTTCTCTCAATGATGACGCCAAAATACAGACCAAAAAAGCCAAATTTCCGTACATCGCCGAAATTTCTTTACCGCACGTTTTTCCCTCCCTCGACCGGTACGCCAGGCATGAAGCTGTTCTTTTTCAAAACCAAGGATATCTGGGTAAAGATACCCTCTCCCGCCTGAACAAAATGCTAGAGAGGGTATTTGAATTGTCCCGGATCAAGCGCTCTACATCTCCGTCGCCCGAAAGCGCCACACCGCCAGGGCAAAGAAACCCAGGGCATAGGCCAGCAGCACCAATACCGGCTGCCATAGGGCCTCAAGCCCCAGCCCGCGCATCAGGATATTCTGCAAGCCGGTCATCGCCCAGGCCGAGGGCATCAATTTTCCCAGCACGGCGAACAACCCGCCAGCCGCCTCGAGCGGGAACCAGGTTCCACCCAGCCCCGAGAAGACGAACATAGCCAGCATGGCATACAGAACGACCTGGTCATCCGATTTTGCCAGCACCCCGATCAACAGGCCCATCGAAGCCACCCATAACCCCAGGGCGACCGTCACAAGCAGCGTGCCCAAAGGCAGACGCAGGTAATCCACCTTGAGCAGAAACTGCCCAAACACCACCAGTACCGTGGTCTGCAAAAAGACCAACGCAAACATGGCCAGCATGTGCCCGGCAATCATCTCCCAGGAGCGCATGGCAGTGGTCATCAGGCGCTGCAAGGTGCGCGTTTTGCGCTCCTGCACCAGGATCTGTCCCGAAGCGATCAGCCCCATGATGGCAAACTGCACCAGGATGCCTGGCGAAGCCTGGTTGTAAGGGTTGTCCCCAAACCAGCTATCGCTTTGCTGCACCACAGCCTGCTCCACCTGCACCATTTGACCTGCACTGCTCTGCGCCCATTTTTCCTGAGCCAGCGCCAGAGCAGGCGTGTACTCAGCCAGGTTGTTCAACATTTCTGCGCTCATTCGCGCAATTTCCACCGCACTCATGATCTGAGTCACCGGTGTGCGCAGCATCTGATAAAGAGATTGTCCACGCGGTGATACCGTGTCAGCGATCAAGATCAGGCCCACTGGCTGTCCAGCCTGGGCCAGGTCATCGAATCCTGCCGGCACCATTAGCACACCATCCACCCGGCCGCGCTGCAAAGCTTTGCGTGCTTCATCTTCAGCCATGCGCTCCATCTGCAGCATTCCCGCTTGCTCCAGCCGCCTGAAAAGCTCCTGCCCCAGGCTGCTGGATGGGGTGTCTTCCACCCAGGCCAGGGTCATACCTTCTTCCTGTGCGGCGCCCTCTTCTCCACCCTTGTAGGCAAAACCCATGAACAGGGTAAAAACCAGGGGCATGGCCACCAGAAACAACAGGGATTTTTTATCTCGCAGCACCTGTGCGAGGTCTTTCAATGCCAGATCAAAGATTTTCATGATCAATTCTCCTGCAAATTTTCACGCAAAACGTTTACCAAACCGTACTGCACCAATGGTGAACATGACTGCCCCCATGGCAAGCATCACTCCCAACGGCAGGACCAAATCGGCCAGCGGCTGACCATTGAGTACGATCTTCCAGCCCTGGATCACCCAACCCTGAGGGGTAAAGAATGCCAGGCGGGTAAAAGCCTCAGGCATGTTAATGTTCGCAGTGAACAAACCACCGAGCATTCCCAAAGCGGTCAGACCGCCGCCCAGCACAGGCCCACCCTGGCGGGAAGTCTGTACAAACGAGATCAATAATACCCCCAGACCGGTGGCAGCCGCCACCTGCCCGCTGAGCGCCAGGACCACAGGCAGCGGGTCGCCCCAGCGAATACCGAACGCGAAATGCGCCGACACGATCAGGACAATGCCCTGCACCACTACGAGAAGGAAAACCGCCAGGAACTTGCCCGCCAGTATTTTCACCCGCTCAACCGGCATCGTGAACATCCGTGCCAGGGTGCCTTCTTCATTTTCTTGCAAAATGGACATCATGGCATATGCCCCGCTGAAAAAGGCAAAGAACACCATCTGTCCGGCCATCATCATGCCCAGCATCTTCAGCATAGGATCTTCGGCACCGCCCTGTGCTGCCGGAGCAGCCAAGGCCAACGCTGACTTCTCTGGATGGTGAAACAGATCGCGTTGAAAAGCGGCGTACCAGGCAGCATAGCCTTCCATCACCGCCGGAATTTTGGCAGGCTCCGGTTGGACACCCTGCGCCTGTTGACGCTCAATCACCGTCTGGATGGCAATTCCGCCGCCTGTCACCCCGTCCAGCATGGCGGTAACCATATTCTCCACCACCTGTGGGGCAATGGTCAGCGTGGGGTCGCTCAAAACGCGCACCGGTGCGACCTCTCCACCAGCCAGAAGTTGCCCGGTGAAACCGGCCGGCACGATGACCGCCACCCCAATCTCCCGCTGGTTCAGGGCGGCACGGACCGCCGCTTCATCGGAGAAATCTCTGGCCGTCAGCCATGTGCGCACACTCTCATCAAAGAACATGCTGCGAATATTCTCACCCAGCGGCTGGTCAAGCGGCGCGTCGGCAGGCAGGCTGTCGGCAGTGACAAAACCTACCGAAATGGCGGGCATTTCCGCATCACCACCCAGCGCGCCGCTGAAGGCAAAATAGATCAAACCGATCAACAACAGCGGGGCGATGACCATCATGCCCACCGCAAACAGGCTGCGAAAGGAACGAGTCAAATCCTTGAAAGCAATCGCCAATATTGTCATGATACTTACCTCTTTCTGCTCTTACTCGTCACGTAACGCGCGCCCGGTCAGGTGCAGGAACACCGTCTCGAGGTTTGGCTCCTGAATTTCCACCGCCTGGATGCGCGCTCCATCACTGGCAGCTGCCTCAAAAAGCCGCGGCAATACCCGGTTGCTGTCGTCTACCAATGCCATGATGTGCCCGTCCGAGGCGTTCAGTTGTGCCACGCCATGCACGGCTTTCAAAGCAGGCAACAGTGCTGCCGCTTCGCCGCTGATCGTCAGGTCAATGCGGGTCTGCTCGCCAACCATCTTGAGCAATTCGCCATGCGTACCATAAGCAATCACCTTGCCCTGATCCATAATGGCGATGTGGTCAGAGAGTTCGGCTGCCTCTTCCATGTAATGTGTGGTATAGAGCACTGTCATCCCCTGGCGGTTGAGGTCCTTGATATTATCCAGAATGTGGCGGCGAGATTGCGGATCAATGCCCACTGTCGGTTCATCCATCACCACCACGGCTGGCTTGTGCAGCAAGGCCGCCCCAATATTCACCCGGCGCTTCATGCCGCCCGAGAATTTGCCCACGTGGTCTTTCTGGCGGTCACTCAGCCCTATGATCTCCAGCACTTCATCTACTCGTCGATGCAGCGCAGCCCCGCGCAGGCCAACCATCTTGCCCCAGAAGACCAGATTCTCGCGCGCCGAGAGATCTGGATACAGGGCAATCTCCTGCGGCACCACCCCCAGAGCCGCTTTGGCAGCCTGCGGCTGGTTGGTCACGGAATGCCCCATGATGGCTGCCTCGCCCTCACTGGGCACCAGCAAGCCGCACAGCATTGAAATCGTGGTGGACTTCCCGGCTCCATTTGGTCCCAAAAGGCTGAGGATCTCGCCCTGGGCGGCCACAAAATCCACACCTTGCACGGCATGCAGATTTCCAAATGATTTCTTAAGGCCCTTTACTTCAATTGCATTCATCATCCATTCTCCTTATCCCCAAATTGGGGTGATTTTTGTTTGATGCAACCCAAGTATAGGCTTGGTACGCACCTGCTGCTATTGGGCATTCGGGAATTTGGACACTGTCCTTTCGTACAATGTTCCCCCGGACAATGGCAAAGCAAAGCAGATTCAGCTACAATTCAAGCATGCAAAAACAGTCTCCAAGCCCATTGAAATCTTCAAACGTTGAACACGACCCGCGTCTCTTCACCTGGTTCCTGACTCTGGTCATGTGTTCCATGTATGCCCTGGCGATCCTTGAAAACCCGGCCTTACGCCAGCCCGGGCGGCTTGTCATCTTCACCCTCCTGATGACTACCCACATCCTGCTGCACTGGATGATCGAAAAAGTGATGATCAATTCCATGATCACCCTGGGCTATATCCTTGTGCAAGGTGCGCTGGGTTTCTTCATTTGTTGGATGGCGGGGCATGAAGCGGTCATCTTTGCCATTTTCCTGGCCTTGCTGGGTGAGACCGTGGGCATGCTGGGATTGACCCACACCACCCTTCTCTCTGCCATTTACTATCTCAGCCTGGCAATTATCAACATCCGCCACATCATGGATGCCGCTTCCACAGGCTGGCTGTTTCTGGGCATCATCCCGGTCATCATTTTTGTCATCACCTACGTCATCCTCTACCGCCGCCAGGCAGATGCCCGCGAAGAGGCGCAAAACCTGGCTGCAGAGTTGGAAGTTGCCAACCGCCAGCTCAGCGAATATGCCACTCAGGTAGAAGACCTGACCATTGCCAACGAACGCCAGCGCATGGCCCGTGAACTGCACGACACGCTCTCGCAGGGCTTGACAGGTATCATCCTGCAGCTTGAAGCAGTAGAAGCACACCTGAACAACAGCCGTCCTGAGAAAGCCAAAGCGATCATTGCCAACGCCAAGCTTCAGGCGCGCACCACTCTGACAGACGCCCGCAGCGCCATCGATGATCTGCGTCAATCCACGCCGCAAGACCTGGGTGCCGCTCTGCGGCTTGAAATCTCCCGCTTCACCAGTGCCACCGACATTCCATGCAGCCAGGATTTTGATGAACTTCCTGCCCTGCCCGAGGCTGTTCAGGAAACAATAACACGTACTGTATCAGAAGCTCTGACCAACATCGCCCGTCACGCCCATGCACAGCAGGTTCGGGTGAAACTCGCAGTTGCAGCAGAACATCTGCAAATAACGATCAGCGATGATGGCCTGGGTTTTGACCCGCTATCAGTTCCCCCGGGGCATTACGGCCTGCTCGGCATTCAGGAAAGAATCCGCCTTTCGGGCGGTGAGCTGCAGATACACAGCCAACCCGGGTCCGGTACCACCCTGGAAATCAGGATGCCGCGATGATCAAACTTCTAATCGCCGATGACCATCTCATCATCCGCCAGGGCTTGCGCCTGATCCTCGAAACCGAAAATGATTTTGAGATCGTTGGCGAAGCCAGCGATGGGGCCGAAGCCCTGCGCCTGTGCGCCAGCCTCAACCCGGATGTCGTTTTGATGGACCTGCGCATGCCCGGCATGGATGGCCTGTCTGCTATCGAAAAACTACACGAAGTCCAGCCAGAGATTGCGGTGGTCATCCTGACGACATTCAATGAAGATGCATTGATGCTGCGCGGTCTGCAAGCCGGGGCACGCGGCTACCTGCTCAAAGACACTGACCGGGCCTCCCTTTTTGACACCATCCGGGCCGCAGCACGCGGTGAAACCCTGCTCAAACCGGAGATCATGGCGCGCGCCCTCAATCTGGCAGGCACTCCCCATCAATCCGGTGCCACAGCCAATGCCGAACTTACCGAGCGCGAACAGGAAGTATTGCAAGCCGTGGCACGCGGCGAGCGCAGCAAGGAAGTCGCCTTCCACCTGGGCATCTCAGAGCGAACTGTCAAGGCTCATCTTGCCAATATCTATGCAAAACTGGGGGTCGATTCGCGAGCCGCCGCTATTGCAATTGCTGCCCAAAAAGGACTGCTGCCAAAAGCATAGAATTCTCAATCTGGATTTGGGTATGCTGACTCCGGAACTCGCTACCGGCGTCATGCTTGAACCCGGAATAAGACCCTCCAACCCCCACACCTGCCTTGTGCCACGACCAATCGCAAAGTCCCCACATTAATCCTTTTCATTCAACTTAAATTAATGTTACACTTGCTCTTTAGCAGGCAAACGGCCAATTACTCGAATGACAAGTCTCAAACTGAAAATTAGCGGTTTCTTTCAATGAAAAATTTTTTTCTTACCCCCGCATCTATCAGTTACCTTAATCAATTTCTGCTTGGCTTTATGATCACGGTTTATCTGGGTTGGCGTTTTTTTCGCCACAGAAATGTGCGCCCATCCATCCAGGATAAATTATTGTTCTTCTTTTTCGTCACTGTCACCATTTTTCTTTTTTCCTTTTTTCTGGACGTTTCTCTTCTTCCAACCCAACGTTTATTTGCGGTTTACATCGAAAGCACATTGCTGGCGCTGATTCTGGTTGCACTGTTACAATTCGCCTATCATTTTCCTCAACCCCGGGAAAAACAACGATTAGAACGCAGGCTTGCACTTGTCTTGTCTGTTGGATATCTGCTTTGGGAAGCACAGATTGCACTCACACGGTACAATCTGCTTCGCCAGGGGCGGGTGGTTTTTCGAAAAGAGTACCTTGATTTTATTCCTCCCATTCTGTTTGCTTGGGTGATTATCATCTTTCTTTTGAGCAATATTCGCAACTGGAAGGATGCTGTCAGCCGGCGATTTGCTGCCGTTTTTTTCATTCCCTTGTTTCTGACGATCCTGAATATTTTCCGAACCTTTTACCAGATTTCAACCCCGTTCTATCATATCAGTATGTCCGTGGGTATATTGGCAACTTTATTTTTGTTTGCAAACAATTATCTGGCTTACAAACCAGAACTGACCTCTTTTATGGTGAAGTTTTCCGGTGCTATTCTGACCAGTGTCTTGGCTGTTTTTGGCATCATCGGCTGGCTAGTTACGCCAATCTATGCAACCCAATACCAACCAAACATCATAGACCATCGCTCCATCCAATTCATTCCCTCTGAAGACGGGGATAGAGGATACGAAATAGCTGAAATCCCCTTTCATTTTGATGTGGACTTTGGACAAAAATTGGCAATCTCAGATGCCTCAATTTGCCGTTCAGAAAGGGTGCAACTACCATTCGTTTTCTCATTCTTCGGTGATCCTTATACTGACCTGTTTATCTGTGACAATGGTCTGGTAAGTTTTGGGCAACCTTTACATACCTGGGATATGGAATACAAATTTTCCAATGTTCCGATCATTTTCGCAATGGGTCTTAATTTGAATCCAGATGATGTGACATCGGATGGTATTTATCTGCGCGAAGAACCAAACAAGGTTGTGGTCACGTTTAATCAAATCAAAGCCTTCTATCATCCCGAACTGGAATACACATTTCAGATCATTTTACAATCCGACGGCCGATTCAGTCTTACCTATAATGGTCTGCCAACATCTTCCCAATTTCTGATCAATGACAGGCCGGATGCGTCCATCTGGGTTATTGGCGCAAAACCAGCTCAAGCACCCGAACAAATGGTCAGTTTCTCTAATCTTCCCCTCACCAGCGGGCCAGAAGGCATCCTGCAGGATGAATACCTCAATTTCCGGAAATTCATCCATGTCTTTCTTGTGCCGTTGGCAGGAACAATCCTGTTTAGCAGTCTCCTACTCCTGATCGGCCTTCCCCTGGCTCTCCACTTTCTCATCACCCTTCCATTGAATGCGCTTTTGAATGGTGTTGCTGAATTTTTCGAGGAGCGAAAAATCCAACATATCCCGGTCCAGTTCAATGATGAAGTCGGATTTCTAACAGCATCTTTCAATGAACTGACCGGTCAACTGGATAACCTGATCCATATGCTGGAAACGCGGGTCGCTGAACGAACCACCGACTTGGTGGCTGCCAACAACCAGCTTCGCAAACTTTCCATTGCTGTCGAACAAAGTCCCTCTTCGATTATGATCACTAACCTTAATGCAGAAATCGAATATATCAATCCGGCTTTCACCCATACCACTGGCTATACCTTTGAAGATGTCAAAGGCAAAAATCCGCGCATCCTGAAATCCAACCTGACACCAATGGAAACCTATCAGCAAATGTGGCAAACGATCCTGTCAAGGAAACCCTGGCGTGGCGAATTGATCAATATGAAGAAAACAGGAGAAGCCTATTGGGAGTACACCGTTATCGCCCCCATTTATGATGATCCTGGCAACGTGACCCATTATGTCGCTGTCAAGGAAGACATCACAATCCGCAAAGCCGCAGAAGAAGAATTGGAACTTCTTGCTACCAGTGATCCTTTGACAGGCCTGAATAACCGCCGCCACTTATTGGTTCTGGGTACCCAGTGCATTCACCAGGCGCGGCGATACAACCACCCGATGGTAGCGATGATGATAGATATTGACCATTTCAAGAAAATCAATGATATGTATGGTCACGCTACCGGTGACAATGCTTTGAAACATCTGGCAGAACAGTTGCGCGCGGGAGTACGTTCTGCCGACATTATCGGGCGTTACGGTGGTGAGGAGTTTGTCATACTGATGCCAGAAACCTCGTTGCTGACTGGCAAACAACTGGCGGAGCGACTGCTGGTCAATATCCGCAATTCTCAGATCGAAACAAATGGCACGAAGTTTAGCCTCACAATCAGCGTTGGTATTGCCGAACTGGACCAGTCAGATCATGAAACAATTGAAGATCTGATCGCACATGCTGACCGCGCGATGTATACTGCCAAACAAAATGGTAGAGACCAAATCTGTTCATTCTAAAAATATCGCCCAGCTTGACGTTCAACTGTTCTTATAAATTCACGAAGCTTCATCCGGCAAGGAAACCTGATTGCGGCCATTATGCTTGGCGCTGTACAGTGCGCTATCCGCTTCCAGCAGGATTTGATCAATGTTCTCGCCATGCAAGGGAAACATCGCCATCCCAATGGATGCTGTCAGGTTCAAAGTCTCGCCTTCAGAGCCAGCTTGCAAATTGCCAATTTCGACACGCAAATTTTCAGCGCGCTGCATTGCATCTTCCACAGTGATTTCAGGCAAAATGACAAGGAATTCCTCGCCCCCATAACGACAGGCTATGTCACTGCGGCGGGTGTGTTCAATGATCGCCTTCGCCACTTTGATCAACGCATGGTCTCCAGCCACGTGGCCATGCTCATCGTTGACTCTCTTGAAGTGATCAAGGTCCATCAGCATGAACGCCACCATGTAACCACCGCGGCTGGCACGGCTGATCTCGGCAGGCAGGACTTCCGAAAGAATGTGCCGGTTGTACAAGCCGGTGAGTGGATCACGAACAGCCTGTTCACGCAATTTCTGCTCTAGAGCCAAAATCTCTGCCAGTTGGGTTTTCAATTCCGTATTGGCGTCTTGAAGCCTGAGTTGGGCATCTGATAATTCACGCGTGCGCTCATCGACACGCACTTCCAGTTCCTTGTTGATTGCCTGTATGGAATGGAACCGTGCACGTATCAGCCCGCCAGCCAAAGCCGCCACAACAAGCACCGCCCCTATGCGGAACCACCAGGTTTGCCACCAGGGCGGCAGGACGTCAATGTCAATGCTGGTTGGCTCCTCGTTCCAGACGCCGTCATTATTGGCAGCGCGCACCATGAACGTATATTTTCCAGGTGAAAGGTTGGTATAGGTCGCCTCGTTTGTCGTACGAGCCGGAGACCAATCATTATCAAATCCATCCATTTTATACTGGAACATATTCTTTGATGAAATCTGATAATTGAGAGCTGAATATTTTATTGTGAATACGGACTGGTCATAATTCAGGGTGATTTTATTTGTCTTTTCGATCGGCAAAGGCAGCAGGTCACTGCCAGCCGGCACAGACTGGTTGAATAGCTGAAAGTCGGTAAACACAACCTCGGGAACATACGCATTTTTCAGGATTTGATCTGGATAAAAGAAGGTCAATCCAGCCGAACCGCCAAAAAAGATTTCGCCATCCGGTCCGCGGCGAGAAGCAGCCAGCTGAAACTGGTCGCCTTGCAAACCATCCCGCACGTCAAAATTGGTGAAATTGCCAGCCGGGATATCAAAGCGGCTGATGCCCTTACCGGTGCTGATCCAAAGCTCCTGCGGCCTGCCTGGTTGAATGCCCATGATGGTGCTGTTTGGCAACCCCTCATTCGTGGTGTAATTATGCCATTCTCCATTGACCAGATTCAAACCGCTTAATCCTTCGGATGTGCCAGCCCAGATGAAACCAGCCTCTTCATCCAGATAAAGGGCATGCACTGTATCACTGAGAATGGAATTGTTCGGATCTTCCGGATCATTCCGATGATGGGTGAAAATGCCTGTTTCAGGATCAAGCCATTCAAGCCCGCCGCGTGCCGTGGCAATCCATACGCCTCCGTCCCGGTCAACCTCCAGATCATAGATGGTGCCCTCGCTCAGGGAGTTGGGATCATCGGCCTGGGAATCATATAATTTGTCCGTTTTCCCTGTTTGTGGATCAAACAGGATCAAGCCATAACCTAGAGTTCCCACCCACAAACGATTATTGTCCGCCTCATCAATGACGGTCAGAAAATTTGTCACCAGGACATCGGGCTGGTCGGCAGTATTTTTGAATGCATAGAAAATCTCTGCCCTGGGATTCATCCGATTCAAGCCCCCGCCAGATGTGCAAAACCACAATACTCCTTTCGAATCCTTAAAAATATAATAAATCTTGTTGTTGGATAGAGAAAAAGGGTCCTCTGGATCATGTTGATATACAGTGACTTTTCCGGTATTCCGGTCAATGCGATTCAGCCCGCCGCCAAATGTTCCAACCCATAAAGTTCCATCCTCTTCAGCGAACATGGAATAAACACTATTGGAAGAAAGTGACCTGGGATCACCCGGAATGCTGCGATAGAGGCCGAAGCGCTGCAACATTGGCGATAACTTGTTCACCCCGCCATAGCGGCTGGTGATCCACAAAACGCCTGAACGGTCTTCCGTCATCCAGAACACATCATCATTGTTGAGGCTTAAAGGATCGCTGGCGTTGTGCCGAAAAGCAGTGAACTTGCCTGTCTTGCGGTCAAACAAATTCAGTCCACGGCTTTCTGTGGCCACCCACAAATTCCCATACTGGTCTTCAAAAATCGACCACACCCGATCCCCGGTTGCAGGCAGGTTTTGATCAAACGGAAATGCTTCAAAGCGATTGGTGCCGCGATCCATTCTGTTTAATCCCCCGGCAGTGCCCACCCAAAAAGTCCCCTCACTGTCCTCCAGCATGGCCCAAACCACATTGCTGCTGATGCTGTGTGCGTCTTCAGGGTCATTCACAAAGGTAGTGAAATCATCTGTGGCGGGTTCATAACGCTGCAACCCGCCGCGCGTGCCCACCCAGATCATTCCCTGACTGTCCTGGTAGAGACGGTATATTACCGCCCCGGCCAAAGCTCGTGGATTTTCGCTGTCCATGTGATAGTTGGTAAATTTGCCTGTCTCCCGGTCAAGACGGCTGAGACCATTCCGCGTTCCTGTCCAAACATTGCCCTCCCGGTCTTCCAGCAAAGACCAGATACTGTTATCGGCAATGCTCTGAGGATCATCAGGATTATGCAAGAACAAAGAAAATTGACCAGTTTGTGGGTCGTAAACATTTAGACCGCCGGGGTCTGTGCCAATCCAGATCAATCCATCTCTGGTCTGAATAAGCGAAAACGTATTGTTGTTGCTCAGGCTGTTTTGTCCTGCCTGCTTGCGAAAAACAGTGAAATGAATACCATCAAAGCGCGCCAAACCGTCTGCGGTGGCGAACCACATGAAACCATCCTGATCCTGCAGAGCAGAAAGCACGGTTGCATGAGGCAAGCCATCTTCAACGGAAATACGTTCAAAACGAACGTTCTGGTCAAATTGAACAGCAGGCTGTGACTGTGCAAACGAAGATGCAGCAGGGTTAAATAAAAATAACCCAATCATGGCCAAGACCAGAATTCGCACTACATGCTTCATATCCTTTCCATCTCCCAGTGCTGACACTCTTCTCACTCATAAAATTTTAATGTAATTCAATTATATCGCCAGACACCCAGATAGATATAAAATATCAGTAAAAGATATTTGTGTTGTTTTGCTTGGCGTAGACTCGCGAGCCTTGGCTATCGTTGTGGCAGCGCAAGGGGGAGATTGGGTAAAAAAACTCGCTACTCCTCTGATACATCAAAAATCCGGATGCGCCCATCACGCGAGCCGGCGGTCAATATCTTCCCGTCGGGGGAGAAGATCAGGTGCGAATAGCTTCCCTCAATCGTCTTCAACAATGTCCCCGTCGCAGCATCCCAAAATTCCAGGCCGTCTTCCCCACAAGTGACCAGCAAGCGGCCATCCGGGCTGAAGGTTACATCAAAAACATATTTCTGACCTTGCATATCCTGCAACAGCGTCCAATCATCCAACCGGAAAATGGAAAGCTGCCCTTGATCATAATCATCCACTGCGAGAGTCACGCCATCAGGGTGAAGGGCGAAAGAATACCCTTTGTGTTTCCACGTCCGCAGCAATTCACCTGTGGATGTATCCCACAAATAGAGATCGTGTACCTCATTTGATTTTGGAACACCAAGCAGAAAACTGCTGTCAGGGCTAAAGATCAGATCCGAGACAAAATTGTCCCCTTCCAGTTGTTTGGAAGGCAGCATGGGGTCATTCAGATCCCAAAGCAAGATCTCGAAATCCGCATCAGTCACTGCCAGATAAGTACTATCAGGCGAAAACACAATCGTTTTTGTTCCCAACACAGAAGGATGGTCTGAAAACTTCTTCAAACTTTGCCAGTCCGGATCAGATGCGCTGTTCTTCCCTAAAACAATATTCTCATCCGTGCTGTATGCCAGCCAGTTACCATCCGGGCTGACCGCATGAATAGTTGCGTCAGTATCACGAGTTTCAATGATGGTTGGCTGGTCGGACAGAGCAGCCTCATTCTGCACCCAGAAACGAAATTCTCCATGCGAGGCGGTTACAAGCTCGCTACCGTCTTTTATCTGCGCAAGCAAGGCATAATAGTCGCTGAAGCCATGCAAGGTACGTAAAAGGACCGGCTCTCTACCCGGCGTCACATCCCATTCCTGCACCTTACGTCCAATTGTTATCAGGCGGTTCCCAACCGGTGAAAGGTAAATGCTGTAACCATCGGGCAATGTTGCCAACAAATCACCAGAGGTAATGTCAAAAATATCCACCTGCCCATTGCCGCTGGCGGTGAACACCCTGCTGCTGTCGGGTGAAAAAGCCAAGCCCCGGAATAACGGCCACAATGCTGTATTCCAATAAAAGTCACCTGTGTCCAAAACAGAACGCAGTTCTGGCAATGAATTTGAGGATATATCCCAAACCTGGATGAAACTCTTGTGATCTTTGCCTACAAAATATACGCCTGTACGGGCAACCTCAAATTGATAAAACCATACCAAGAAATAATTTCCATCCGGGCTGAATGCAGCGATGCCTGGCGCCATATCCGGCACATCAAAAACCTTTATGATCTCTTGTGTTTCTGAATTTAACAGACGGGCTTCACTCCCCCCACTTTGAAAAGCGAATTTTCCATCAGGGCTATACGCAGAAAGTGTATCTCTCTTCTCTTTGCTTGTCAAACTACCATTTCCCATATTCCAATGGTAAGTGCTGCCCCCACAATAAGAGGATAACTGCTGGCTATCAGCACTGAAAACAAGCACACGATTCCAGCAGCCAATATTTTTCAGTCTATACATCCGTTCGCCTGTATGAATATTCCAGACCTCCACAGAATCATTCGTTATTTGCCCAGCCAATAAACGCCCGTCCGGGCTAAATGCCAAACGCATGAATTCTGATCCAGGTGACAGATTCCGCACAGGCTCTTGCTTACCCGGTTGAAACAGATATGCCCCAGCAGCCGTACCAATAGCCAGATTTTCTCCATCCGGTGACCAGGCAGCCTCATGTGCATGCGCAAACCCATATTCGGCCAGTTTTTCTACAAAAATCCCATTGACTGGTTGACTGTCATTGTCTTGTACTGTAGGCTGCGTCGGCAGCGGTGTTGCCAGAGGCAGCACAGGTTCGAGCGTTGGAGTTGCTGTAAGTGTAAGTATAGGGTCAGGCGTGGCAGTCATCACACAGGCTTTTTCAGCCTGAAGGGCAAGAGATGAAATATCCCACAGATGTACATTCTGGGTATTGGAAAGAGCTGCAAATATCTCTTGGTCCGGGCTAAACAGAATCGAAGAAGACCTGTCAAAATCTAGTAAATGGAGAAATTGACCAGATGTGGCTTCTAAAAATGAAATCCCGTCATAATTGCTGCGAGCATATAATCGATCATTGGGATGCAGTGCAACCGTCCTGGTATCCCGATTTTCGGCAAAATCATATAAATACTGACCTGTTTCAAGATCGAAAAAAAGACATGGGCTATCAAAAGTATTTCGATATGCCAACAAGTTTGCTCCAATACAAGCAGAATAACTATTATATATCTCTCCATCAAGTGCGGTGGAATAGATATCCTGCCCAGTTTCCAAATCCCATCGCTGGAGCATATCTGCACTAACAGCAACCAGCTCTTTCCCATCTGAACTGAATTGGATTTTTTCAGGCATTTTCGGATCGATATCAATCTTCTGCAGCATCTGGCCCGTATCTGCATCACGGATATGTATCCCACATTGCCCAGCTACGATCGCAATTTTCTTCCCGTCTGGGGAATAATCGATGTTCAAGCTACCACATCCTGCTGTCGTATTAATATTTTCGTGGATTTTCTGATAAGAAACCGTGTCCCATATCTGCACTTTCCCACTATGTACGATCGCGATTTGATCGCTATGCGGTCGAAAAGCAACATCACGGATTTCGTAAGCTTCATTGGTTGAAAAAGTAGCCAGCCAGGTCTGCGTTCGCACATCCCATAGATGAACATCCCGGCTGGCTACTGCCATCATATTGCCATCCGGGCTGAAAGCCAAACCTGTCACCGTGTCGTTAAAGCCTGGCAGCATCAACTCCGCCTCTCCAGTATCCAAATTCCATATCTGAACAATCTGATTGATAAGTACTGCCATTCGGTGCGAATCGGGGCTTGTTTTTGCATTGATCGTTCTTGATCGGTCGGCATCATAATATTCTGAATAATCCCTACTGATTTCCATCTCGATATCCAGCTCGTCAACCGGCAAAAAGTTCTCATCCAGGGTATATTCCTGAAAATTGTTGACATGCAATTCCCCCACCAAAAGTTTTTTCCCATCAGCGAGAAAATCAACCGTTTGCAACGATCTTTTGAACCCCCGCAAAACAAACAGGCTTTCCCCATTTTTGGCATCCCAAAAACGAACAACAGCATCCTTACCCGTAGAAGCAATAACTTGCCCATCCGGACTGTATGAAACATCAGCTACATTGCTGTCATGCTGGAGTACATACAACAGCTCCCCGCTGGCAGTATCCCACACATGCAGCAAATTATCCGCACGGGCGACGGCAAGCTGACTACCGTCGGGGCTGAACACAAAGGTACTCACCAATGGCCCCACATGCGGTCCTTCCTGCTTGAAACTATGGAGCAATTCTCCGCTGTCGCTTTCATGAAGCTCCAAATCATACCAACAGGTCTGATTTAATTCCTCATCCCGCTCACAATTCTGGTTCAACAAAGCAAAACTTTCGCCATCTGGCGAGAAAACTAACGGAGATGAATACCACAAGACAACACTTTCCAACCAGAAGTCGAACTGTTTGCTCTCCAGATCATATTTCCAGAAAGCACGCTCTTCAACATCACGATTGGTAACAACAACCAGCGTATGCGCATCAGCAGGTGAAAAGGTTATGGCAAAAATACTCTCAGCACCGTCGAAGTGATCCTTGGTGAGCGTATCCAGGACCTCCCAACTTTGCGTATCGTAAAGATATATCCCGGTGGTACTCAACACAGCAAGCACCTTTCCATCCGGCGACCAGGCGAAGTCCCTGGCGGAGCCTTTTCCCAAAACGCCAAGCTTAACCGCCTGCAGCGGCGCCGCCTCCGGTAGCGGCGTAGCGGAGGGCGTAAGCGTAACACTCGGCACGGCGTCAGATGAAGCTGGCGTGCAGGATGAAAGGAACAAGCAAATAAATAATCCCAAAAGAAGGTGTTTCTTCACATTTTTTTGCATGCATGATTGTCCTGAGTACATTGTTTCCCCACGAATGTAATAAGCTGGTACCGCCAAACAAGAATTGCTCTCAAACGATTATACACATAACAGCGATACAAGATTTATATCCATGATCAAGTGTTCGCATCCCATTATGAGAAACATTGCGTCCGGCACCCCTCCGGCTTCGATCCCAAAGGAACAAGTGCAAGCTCAGCCTACGGTTACTCCACAAACTAATGAACCGCACCCTGAGCTTGTCGAAGGGTGAATGAACACGAACACATGCTCGCAATTTCAGCATCCCTTCATGATACACTATCCCTGAAAGGAAAGTTCTTATGCCCGCTCACACCGCCATCGCCCACCCCAACATTGCCTTCATCAAATATTGGGGCAACCGCGATAATTTGCTCAACCTGCCCGCCAACGGCTCGCTCTCGATGAACCTGGCCGGCCTGGAAACGCGCACCACGGTTGAAGTGAATGCGCACCTTTCCACGGACAGCTTGACCCTCAACGAGCAAACGCTGACAGGCGCACCCTTGCAGCGCGTTTCAGCTTTTCTGGACATTGTGCGTTGCATGGCAAAAATCAACGGCTATGCGCATGTAATAAGTGTCAATAATTTCCCCACCGCAGCGGGCATCGCCTCTTCCGCTTCGGCCTTTGCTGCCCTGAGCCTGGCAGCCAGCAAAGCCTATGGCTTGACACTGGATGAAGCTGCCCTTTCGCGGCTGGCGCGGCGCGGCTCCGGCTCGGCTTGCCGCTCGGTGCCTGGCGGCTTCGTGGAATGGCTTTCCGGAGAAGACGACAAGACCTCCTACGCTGTCTCGATTGCTCCGGCTGACCACTGGCTGCTGACGGACTGCGTTGCCGTGGTCGCTGCCGGACACAAGGAAATCGGCTCCACAGATGGCCACACGCTGGCGAGCAGCAGTCCCTTGCAAACTGCCCGTCTTGCACAGGCAGAAGCACGCCTGTCTGTCTGCCGGCAAGCCATCCTGCAGCGTGATTTTGATGCCCTGGCCGCAGTCATGGAACTGGACAGCAACCTGATGCACGCCGTGATGATGACTTCCACCCCGCCCCTCTTCTACTGGCAGCCAGCCACCCTGACCATCATGCACGCGGTACAGGCGTGGCGCAAAGCAGGGCAGGAAATTTGCTACACCGTGGATGCCGGACCAAACGTGCATGTAATCTACCCTGAGGGTGATGCTGCCAGGGTTGAACAGCAGTTGGCAACCCTGCCCGGTGTGCAGCAAGTGCTGACCGCCGCAGTGGGCGGCCCGGTCGGACTCTGCACCTAAAGCCGGGCATTTTCCCTGTCCATGCATTTTCATTAATACATGGCGCAATTCCCGCATTGAAAAGGTATAATAAAGAAGACTGGCCGAGGAAAATCTCCCCGGTACAAATTGTTTGTAACCTTGCGGCAATGATTATTCATCATCTGACGCACTTTAGTAAAGGATTGTACGAATAATGTTGCAGAACATATTCCTGTTTATTGTTGTTTTTGGATTGCTGATCTTCATCCATGAACTGGGCCACTTCGTGGCAGCCAGATTGCTAGGTATTAATGTTGAAGAATTTGGTTTCGGCTATCCCCCGCGATTGCTGAAATTGTTCACCTGGAAAGGCACAGAGTTCACCCTGAACTGGATTCCCTTTGGGGGTTTCAACCGCATCTCTGGTGAAAATGATCCCGACGTACCCGGCGGCATGGCCAATGCCCGCCCGATAACCCGCTTCGCCATCCTGGTGGCCGGTCCGCTCATGAACCTGATCGCCGGCATCCTGATCTTCACCTTTGTCATCGCCAGGCAGGGAACTCCAGACCTCTCCACTGTGGTCATCGCCAGCGTAACTGATGGTAGTCCGGCACAGGCAGCCGGCTTACAGATCAACGACATCATCCGCAAGGTCGATGGACAACCGATCGAGAGCACTGAGACCCTGCAGCAACTTGTCGCAGGCAGTGAAGGGAACCAACTGATCATCACCTACCAGCGGAATGAAGCTCTGGCCGAAACAGAATTAACCCCCCGATTTAATGACGAGTACCAACGCTATATGATCGGTATCGCCATGACAAACCCGTCCACACCTGTTCCCGCAATTCAGGCATTCCCCAGGGCGATGCAGGTTGCATATGAACAAGCTGCCCTGTTTTTCAAATTGCCAGGAATGATCGCCCGCGGCGAGGTCAGCCAGGAAGATGCGCGCCTTCTGGGACCGGTCAGCATGGGGCGTTTGTTCATCTACGCCCGTGAGATGGACAGTGAAGTACAGGCTTCGCAAACCGAGCCTTCTCCCAGCCAGCCCGGCCAGGCAGCCCAGCCGCCGCCGGCAGTCTACACCCTCAGCCTGATGGGCATGCTCTCGATAGCCCTGGCAATCACCAACCTGCTGCCTTTCCCAGCCCTGGACGGCGGTCGCATTCTGCTGCTCCTGCCAGAGGTCATCACTCGCAAACGGGTGCCAGCCCGTTTCGAAAATGCTTTGAACATGGTTGGATTTGCCTTGCTCATCGTGCTGATGTTCTACGTTACCACGCAAGATTTCTTCAATCCAATCCAGTTTCCATGAAAGGACTACGATGAGTAGTGATCTGCCCGAGAAAATCTCTTTTCTTAAAGTCGTTGAGACCTTGCTGGACGCAAAATCAGACTATCACTCAATCCATTTGAGCCGCTTCTCCGATCTTGAAGATGCTGAATCTGCCATCCTCAAAGAGAAATGGCTCCTGATTGACACCAAACGACGCAGCCGTCTGATCCATGACCTCAAAGAGATTGCCGAGGATGATACGCTGGTTTGTTTTGACCAGGTGGCTCTGTTGGCCCTGGATGACCCTGAGCCCAGCGTGCGGATCAACGCCATTGAATTGCTGTGGGAATACGAACACAAATGCCTTATTCCCATTCTGGTACAGATGTTGCAAACAGACAAGGTAAAAGACGTGCGCGCCGCGGCTGCCACTGCGCTGGGCAAGTTCATCTATCTGGGTGAAGTTGAAAAAATATCTGCAGAATCCTACCAGCAGGCCGAAACCACCCTGCTAAACGTGCTCACTGGCAAAGATCACAAAGAAGTGCGTCAGCGCGCCCTGGAAGCGATCAGCTTCTCCTGCCACAAGGAAGCCCAGGATCAAATCCGCAGGGCCTTCGCCTCTGAAGATACAAGCTGGGTGGCAAGTTCCCTGTTTGCCATGGGCAGGTCAGCCGACATGCGCTGGGCCGACATGGTCCTCGAAAGCCTGGATCACCCGGAGCTGGATGTGCAACTAGCGGCTGTGCGCTCAGCCGGCGAACTGGAATTGAGCAAAGCCCGCGAGCCTTTGCTGACCTTGCTGGATCAACATGACCAATTTGATGAAGAGTTGCACAATACCATCATCTGGTCCCTTTCCCAAATTGGCGGGGAAAGCGTGCGTGCCGCCCTGGAATTACTGATGGAATTGGCTGAAGAAGATGAGGATGATGAATTGCTGGAATATCTCGAAACTGCCATTGAAAACCTTGACTTCAATGAGGGCATGCAATTCTTTGAATTGTTCGACTTTGACCTTCCAGAAAATGGTGAAGAAAATGGTTCAGATGACTTGCTTCTAGATGATTCCGAAGACGATCTCTAGTGCTGCCCCAAATCTGAATCCTTAGTGGCTCTACCTGTTCGATATTGGAATTATTCCCAGCCATCAAAAAGATGGTTGATACAGTTCTCATCCTGCTCGTACTATTTATGGAAGGTGTTCAGTAGATCATGAAAAAAATCATCACCTCCTTTTTCGCCATTCTGTTCCTTTTCATCAGCGCATTCCATGCATCCGCTCAGGCGCTTCCGCAGGAATCTGTGGATTTCCGAAACGTTGGCACGTTTTACCAGTTCGGAGATGAAGTCATCTTCCAGGCCACCATCCAGCCATTGGAAAGAGTTAAGGATGTGTTTCTCTATATTCAGCCGGAAGGGCAAAATGCCCGCATCGAACCGGTCTCTCCCAATGAAAATGGCGAAGTCATCTATAAATATGATGCGGCTGCCAACCCTCTGCGGCCTTTTGCCCTCACACAGTATTGGTTCCAGGCCATTCTGCAAGATGACGAAGTGGCTGAAAGCGAGGTGTTTTCTTTCTTCTATGAAGACAATCGTTTTGAATGGCAGCGTCTGGAGAAAAACGGATTGCAGATTAACTGGCAAAAACAGGATGCCAGCTTTGGCCAAACCGTACTGGATGTGGCAGAGCAATCCTTGCAAATTGCAACCAGCTACGTGCCCGCCAAACCGCCGGAACTTTTGAAGATCTATGTATACGAGAATGCCAGTGACGTTCAATCGGCTTTGAACCTGGGCCAGTTTAAATCCTGGGTAGCCGGACACGCCAGCCCTGACCTGGCCACCGTGCTCATCTCCGCCCCCGAAGGCCCCAGCAGACAAATGGAACTGGAACGCCAGATCCCGCATGAGATCACCCATATCCTGCAATATCAGCTCATGGGTGCCAAATACCGCAACGCGCCCATGTGGCTGCTGGAAGGCACCGCCTCCCTTTCAGAACTGTACCCCAATCCAGATTACCAGCGAGTGCTGGAACGCGCCATTGAACAAAAAAACCTGATCAAACTTAACGATCTGTGCATCGGATTTCCCCTGGAAGCCTCCAGCGCCTTTCTTGCCTATGCGCAATCAGAATCTTTCACCCGCTACCTCTTCACCAATTACGGCTCTTCCGGGCTGGAAGCTCTGATGCGAAACTACGCCGACGGCATGGGCTGTGAGGAAGGCTTCGCCAACACCTTCAAACGCTCTCTTTCCCAGGAAGAATACCGCTGGCAGCAGCAACTTGGCATGCCTGCCGGTCGGCTGGCCATGCAAAACGTAGCCCCCTATTTCATGGTGCTCGCCCTGGTGTTGGTACCGACCATGCTTTCCAGTTTTCGCAGCAAGGATAACTGAACCCTGCTGATTCAGGAAAACAATGATGGATGAAAACACACCTGAGAATGTCCGCCTGCACGCCCTGGTTGAAGGACACGTACAGGGGGTAGGCTTTCGTTATTACGTTCAGACAGTTGCCCAGGAACTGCACCTGACTGGCTGGGTGCGCAACACCTACGATGGCAGTGTGGAAGTCCTGGCCGAAGGGCCGCGCACAAACCTCGAAATGCTGGTAGCTTTCCTGCGCCGGGGTCCCCGCTCCAGCTTTGTCAGCGAAGTGCAAACCGAATGGAAGAAAGCCCGCAGTGAATTTGATCACTTTGACGTTTCTGCCACGGTGTGATTTTCAACACTGGATCATCAAAGCAAGCGGCTGCTCCAAAAGTAATTGGGGCAGCCGCTTATCACAAACAGGCCTAAAACCAGGCTTACACTCTCGCCCTCTGCCTCAACTGCCAGTGAGCTTGATCTCTCCGGCCAGTAGTTTGGCCTTCTTCCAGGGCGGCACATCCGCCTGATCCGCCAGCATGCCGCGCAGCTCATAGATTTGGTCACGGATGGCAGCCGCCCGTTCAAATTCCAGGTCGCGTGCGCTCTGTTTCATCTGGTCTTCCAGCTCGTTGATCACGCGCTGCAATTCTCTGGCAGACATGTCTGCTGTACTCTTTCTGCTGCGGCTGGTCTCATAGTCGGCTTGTGACTCTGCCATCACGTGTTCTTCACTCAAGCGTGCAGTGAGGTCATAGATGGCCTTGACAATACTGACCGGCTCAATGCCATGTTCAAGATTGTAAGTCACCTGCTTCTCGCGGCGGCGGTTGGTCTCTTCGATCGCCCGCCGCATTGAGTCGGTGATGCGATCGGCATACATGATGACCCTGCCATTCACATTGCGCGCCGCCCGGCCGATGGTCTGAATCAATGCCCGATCCGAGCGCAGGAAGCCTTCCTTGTCTGCGTCCAGGATGGCCACCAGAGAGACCTCCGGCAGGTCCAGCCCTTCCCGCAGCAAATTGATGCCCACCAGCACGTCAAACACGCCCATGCGCAGATCGCGCAGGATGCCAATGCGGTCGAGCGTATCCACCTCGGAATGCAGATAATTAACTTTGATGCCCATTTCCAGCAGGTAATCCGACAGGTCCTCAGCCATGCGCTTGGTCAGGGTGGTAACCAGGGTGCGCTCACCACGCTCAATGCGCTTGTAAAGCTCTGCCACCAGGTCATCAATCTGACCCGCTATCGGGCGCACCTCCACCTCTGGATCCACCAATCCAGTGGGTCGAATCACCTGATCGATCACCCGGTCGGTTTTCTCCAGCTCATACGGGCCGGGCGTGGCGGAAGTATAGATGGTGTAGCCCATGGTATTCTCAAATTCCTCAAAGGTCAACGGACGGTTGTCCAGGGCTGAAGGCAGACGGAAGCCAAAATCCACCAGGTTTTGTTTGCGCGAGCGGTCACCGCGGTGCATGCCGCGGATCTGCGGAATGGTCATGTGCGACTCATCCAGGATCAGCAAATAGTCACTTGGCAGATAGTCCATCAGTGTCCAGGGAGCGCTGCCAGGCGAGCGCTGGTCAAGATGGCGCGAATAATTTTCAACCCCGGAACAATAACCCACCTCGCGCATCATTTCCAGATCATAGCGTGCCCGTTGGTCAAGTCGCTGGGCTTCAAGTAATTTTTCGTGACTGCGGAAGTAAGTCAATTGCTGTTCCAATTCTGTTTCGATATCTTCCAGTGCCTTTTTCAGGCGTTCCTCTTCGGTGATATAGTGCTTGGCCGGATAAATTTGCACCTGTTCAGGACGGGCCAGCACCTCGCCAGTCAACGGGTCAAACAACATCTGGCTCTCGATCTCATCCCCAAAGAAGGAAATGCGATAGGCGCGTTTATCCTCATACGCCGGGAAAACCTCCAGCACATCACCGCGCACGCGGAAGACGCCCGGCTTGAGGTCCATGTCATTGCGCTGGTAATGGCTCTCCACCAGCTTGCGCAGCAAGGCATTGCGCCGGTAAAGACTACCCGTCTCCAGATTGATGACCACATTACCATATGCCGCGGGGTCACCCAGTCCATAGATGCAGGATACCGAAGCCACCACTACCACGTCCCGCCGTGACATCAGTGAGGCCGTGGCAGCCAGACGCAACCGGTCAATCTCTTCATTGATCTCGGTCTCCTTCTCAATGTAAAGATCCTGTCGGGGGACATAAGCTTCTGGCTGATAATAATCGTAGTACGACACAAAGTATTCCACCGCGTTCTCCGGGAAGAATTCCTTGAATTCGGCATACAGTTGGGCTGCCAGAGTTTTGTTATGGGCCATGATCAGTGCCGGCATCTGCATTTGCTGGATCACATTGGCGATGGTAAAGGTCTTGCCGGTGCCGGTTGCTCCCAGCAATACTTGATGCTTGTGTCCATCCTGAATGCCTTTTACCAGCGCCTTGATCGCATCTGGCTGGTCTCCGGTAGGTCGAAAGGGAGCATGTAATTTAAATTCCATGATATTGTCCTGGATTGGTTGGTGAAATTTCCATGCAAAAAAAATCTGCTGATTTTATATTTTATCAGATTTAAGCAGAAATTAGGGCAAATTTTCTATTTTGAAACCAGGTTAATCCATCCTGTTCCTGAAAACCCCGATTACCCCCAAAGACAAAATCGCATCTCGCGGAATGGTCTCAATCCACATCTCCGGCCTGGTTTTGAATGAACATGCCTGCCATGCCCAAGAACAGCCAGGCAAAGATCACAAAGACCGTATTGGATGTAAACGTAAGATTGGTGGTGGCATCAAACAGATCCGACAAGTTGATCACTGCAATCCCCGCACCGAAGAAAGCGGTGGAAAGCATGGTCATCACCTCTTCCATGGTCACCGACAATGCGCCAAAGATGATGGCAGCAATCACCATGGCATACAACTGCACAGTGTTTTCGGGCTGAAAGGTAAAAAAGCTGGATGTCAGAACATGCGGGTTGCCGCCCAGATTGATCACATACCCTGCCACCAGGCCGATAAAACTACCCAATGCCATCCCGGAGATCACCAGCAGCACTGTGTACAGCAATTTGGCCAGCACGCCGCCCACCACCCCCACCAAAATAAAGGATAGCAATGGCAGCACATAAAAAGGCCAGTTCGCAGGCGGCCTGACAAACATCAAGCCCAGCTCGAAACCCAACATTCCAGCCACCAAAAAACCGCCCAGAAAAGGCGTGGTTGCAAAGATCGTTCGCCCGGACACACAGACCATTAAAGCCACCAAAACCAAACCAGCCGTGAAATAGATCATGATTCCTCCCAATCCGTTTGACACCCATCAGGAATGATTGTTTCCGGTATTTATTGTACTCAAGGTTTCTGACAGATACAAGCCAGATGGCATGCCGCCCGGGTTTACTTTCCCATTGTATTGCAGATCTCTTCCAGCACATCCAGCAACAAGGGCTGCCAATCATCTGTCTCTTTTAAAAAGATGCGGTAGGAATTCTTGCCGGTACGGGTGCGCCAGCCGATTTCCGGCAAATGCCGGGAGGTAATGCCTTTGGGCAGCGGCGGGAAACGCAGCACGATTTGATCCCCCTCCATGCTGATCGAATTCAGGCCAATTTTCTCTCCCCGCAGTTTGACCTTCATTTGGTACAGCAGTTCCCTGGTTTGGGCAGGCATGGGGCCAAAGCGATCGTCGAATTCCCCGGCCAGGGCATCCACATCTTCTTCAGACTGCATATCCGCCAGCCGTCGGTAAAGCTGCAAACGAATGCGCTGCTCCGGCACATATTCCAGAGGGATTCCTACCGCGGTGGGCAGTTCCACGCTGACCGGCAAACGCAGATCCTTGACCATAAACTGGTCACTTTGCTCGGCTTCCAGTCCCTGCGCCCGGCGCAGATCACGCACAGCCTGCCCCAAGAGCCGGGTATATAAATGAAAACCCACTGCGGCAATGTAACCATGCTGGCGCGTGCCCAGGAACTCTCCTGCCCCGCGCATCTCCAGGTCACGCATGGCGATCGAATAGCCCGCTCCCAGCTGGGTGTTTTCGGCGATCACTTCCAGCCGCTCCAGACCTTGCGGAGTGGACGATTTGCTCTTGTGGCGGAAGAAATAGGCATAGGCGCGCTGGGCGCCGCGCCCCACCCGACCGCGCAGTTGGTAAAGTTGTGCCAGGCCAAAGGTATCCGCCCGGTCCACGATCAGGGTATTGGCATTGGGAATATCCAGCCCAGATTCAATAATCGAGGTGCACAGCAGCACATCGATATCTCCTTTGGTAAAGACTTCCATCACATGCGAAAGCTCGTTCTCCGGCATCTGTCCATGTCCGATACCTATACGCACTTCCGGCACCAGCCTGGCAAGATGCCGGCGCATGGCTTCAATCGTCTGTACCCGGTTATGCACAAAGAAGATCTGACCGCCGCGCTCCAGCTCACGCAAAAGGGCCTGGCGGATAAGCCGCTTGGAATAAGGTCCTATGTGGGTAATGACCGGCAATCGCTCTTCAGGCGGGGTGGCGATCATCGAAATATCCCGCACACCGGTCAGGGCCATGTAAAGCGTGCGCGGGATGGGTGTGGCCGTCATGGTTAATACGTCCACCTCCTGGCGCATTTTTTTAAGATATTCCTTGTGAGTCACACCAAAACGCTGTTCCTCGTCTATGATGACCAGGCCCAGATCCTGAAAACCGACATCGGACTGCACCAAACGGTGTGTGCCAATGACGATGTCCACCGCCCCATTCCGTACCCGCTTGAGAATCTCATCCTGCTGCTTGGGCGTACGGAAGCGGGAGAGCATTTCCACTTCCACCGGGTAAGCAGCCAGGCGTTGGCGAAAGGTTTCGTAATGCTGTTGGGCCAGAACCGTGGTGGGCACCAGCAGGGCCACCTGTTTGCCGTCCATCACCGCCTTGAAGGCTGCCCGCAGGGCCACCTCGGTTTTGCCATAACCCACGTCCCCGCACAGCAGACGGTCCATGGGGCGCGGACTTTCCATATCGTGCTTGATGTTGGCAATGGCCAGCAGTTGGTCATCGGTTTCAATGTAGGGAAAACTGGCTTCCATCTCCTGCTGCCAGGGCACATCGGCAGAGAAGGCATGCCCTTTGGACACCTGGCGGTTGGCATACAGCTCCAACAGATCGCTGGCGATCTCCATCACCGCCTGGCGGGTGCGTGAGGTGGCGTTGCCCCATTCGCCTGTTCCAAGGCGCGTCGAGTGAGGTTCACTGCCGTCCGCACCGATATACCGGCTGATACGGTCAGCCTGGTGTACAGGCACAAAAAGCTGATCGCCCTGATCGTAATCGATGCGCAGGAACTCGCGTTCCACCCCCTCCATCACCCGCGTCACCAGCCCGGCGAAGCGGCCGATGCCGTAATCAACATGCACCACCCAGTCCCCCGCCTCCAGATCGGCATAGCTGGCTTCGGGGGCTTCAGCCACCTCCAAACGTTTCTGGCGCGGTTTGGGGCGGTCCCAGCCAAAAACCTCACTGTCAGTGAATAGATGGGTGGGAACCACTTCTGGTGAGGAAAGCGTCCAGCCTTCGGTCAACATGCCTTCCACAAATTGTGGTGCGCTGACCAGATCCAGAAAGCTCTCGCGGTCCTTCCACAATTCCTGCAAGCGCGGCGATTGCCGCGAAACAATGACCACCTGCTCGCCGTGTTGACAATATTCACCAACCGCATCCAGCAGCGGTTTCAACCGTCCACCAAAACGCCCGCCTGGCGTGAAGGCCTGAGCCAGCAGCGAAAAGTTTTCCCCGGCCGTGGAACGGCCCAATTCCAGCCAGTTGGCCGACGTCAACTGATCCTGCACCTCGGACCAGGAAAGGTAAGGTACTGGTTGCTCCTCAGAAAGCGTTCCTTCTGCAATGCTTTCCTGGCGGAAACGCACCGCCTGCTCCTCAACTTCGCTGGCGGCTGCCGCCAGCAGGTCAAGGTCATCCACCACTATCAACGCCTTGCGGGGCAAATAATCCAGTACACTGGCCGGAGAAGGATGCAGGCGCGGCAGGTCAAATTCATCCAGTTCACGCCCTTCTTCAATCCAGTCCATGCCTGCGGCCTTGCCCGGCAGGTATTCGCGGGCCGGGCCAATCATCACGTTCTGTAAATTGTGAATGGTGCGCTGAGTGGAGGGGTCAAAACTGCGCAGGGTATCTATTTCGTCACCGAAAAACTCCAGGCGCACCGGGGAAACAGAAGCCGGCGGCCAGATATCGAGAATGCCGCCGCGCCGCGAAAATTGCCCCGGCTCAACCACAGTCTCGCTGGGTTGATAGCCAATATCCACCCAGCGGCGCACCAGTTCGTCAATAGCCGCGGTTTTGTTCACACTCAACATACGGGTATGTTGAAGGAAGTCGCGGCGCGGCAGGGTACGTGCCATCACAGCCCGCACAGGGGCAACCAGTACCGGCGGGGTGGCTGGCTTCTCCAAACCTGGCAGGTGATAGGCGGCCAACCCGGTCAGGGCCTGCAATCTTTCCCGCCGCACCACCGCCCCCCAACTGGCCCGTTCATAAAACAACGGGTTCGGTTCAGGAAAATGCTGGCGCGTGGTTTCTGGAGCCCAGAAACCCAGCTCATCCAGCAGGGTCAATGCCCGGTCAGCGCGGCTGGTTATCAGCACCACCGGCACAGCCAAATCTTGCTGCAAAGCAGCCAGAACCGGCAGGCGCGCTGCCCGCGGCAGCCCCAGACCGGACAGATGCACCCCGTCACGCAGGTCTGCCAGCAATTCCTGATAGCTGCCCAAGGACCGCATGGTTCGCAGAAGCAAACTACCCGCCATTCTCGCCGGCTCCATTGTAACGGTTCATGGCTTTTTCCAGACCTTCTTCCACAAAAACCTGCATGGCCTCCGCTGCACGGCGCAGGGTGAAAACCAGTTCCTCCTGCTCAACCCGATTGAAATCCTGCAAAACATAGCCTGCCGGGTCCATTTGTCCCGGAGGGCGGCCGATACCCAGGCGCATACGCGGAAACTGCTGGGTACCCAGTTTGGTGATGATCGAGCCAAGTCCCTTCTGGCCGCCCGCCCCACCCCCCGGACGCAAACGCAGGGTACCATAGGGCAGGTCCAGGTCATCATGTACCACCAGCACCTGCTCCAACGGAATCTTGTAAAACCGCACCAGAGCCGATACGGCCTCACCCGACAGGTTCATGAATGTCTGCGGCTTGGCGAGGATCACCCGCACCTGCCTCAGGCGTATCTGCCCCACCAGGGATTTGAACTGTACCTTGCCCAGGCGCACGTCATGCGCCTCGCAAAATTTGTCCACAGCCATAAAACCAATATTATGGCGCGTGTTGCGGTATTCTCTACCCGGATTGCCCAAACCAACGATCAGGATGGTTGGCGCATCGGATGCATCATCTTTTCTAAATAGCATGTCTGAAATTTTTCTCAACATTTCTCTCAAATCAACGGCGCGGGCGTTTCCGCCGGGAGGCGCCATAAATGCCGATGATCATGAATGCAACCAGGACAAAGACCATCCCCTGTACAATGCTGAAACCCAGCCTGGTCATGGTGACACTGGCTGGATTGGGCGGTAACAATGTAGGGGTTGGGATGGCTGTACTGACAGGCGCAACGGCTTGTGGCTCGGCAGTGTACTTTTCCGGCGGAGGCGTATTGGTCTCCACCGGGGTGTAATTGCGCACCCGCAGATCCTTGACCACCATCTCAACCGTTTCCCCATCCACCGTATCCACCCATACTCGCAGCTGGTAAATGCCGTCAGCAATGCTGCTGGTATCCCATGTGGCCAAAATTCCATCCCGTACGGGCTGGTCGCTCTGGGCGATCAAAAACCAGGTGCCGTCGCTGCCAGTGCCATAGGAAAATGATACTTCCATGCTGCTGAAACCCACCACATCGGTTGTGCCGGTGATTGTCACTGCCCCCTGCAAGGCTTCACCAGCCTGCGGAGAATCGATTTTCGGCCGGCTGAATTGAAAAAAAACCGACCAAATCGGCATCACAAGCCCCAAAAATAAAAAGAAATAGTTGCGCACCATAACAAGTAAGTTTAACATGAAGACCCCTTTTCTGCAATTTTTTCCCGCACCAATCAATCCGGCATGACCTTCGGCTTTCTGACATACCAGAAAAACGCCCCACCCTGCCCAGCAGCCGTCAATCCTGAAATTGGTACATTTTTTAACATACCAGGAAAGCCGTTCGTGTGTATAATAATATTACTCAAATAAAGATTATCCGATTAGACCAGTATGATATAATAGAAAAATATGGAAGAAAACACACAAACACCCCAAAAATCAGCCGAAACAATAATGCCTGTAGTACCTGCCCCCAAATTAACAGAGGAGGCGCGCCCCCAGGAAAACGGCGAAACGCTCAGCCGCGGCAAGATCATCATGATCGTCGCGGGCGTGGTGATGCTGGTCATTCTGATCATCGCTGCCCTGGCCTTTCTATACACCAAAGGCCCCGATGTAACCGGCCGTGTGCGGGATATTTTCATCATCTTCATGGCGCTCGAATCGCTGGTCATAGGTGTAGCGCTCATCATTCTCATCGTGCAACTGGCTCTTTTGACCAACCTGCTGCAAAACGAGATCAAACCGATCATCGATTCCACCAATGAGACAGTCAGTACCATCCGCGGCACCGCCGCATTCCTGAGCGACAATCTTGCCGAGCCTGTTATCAAGATCAATGAATATCTTGCATATCTCAAGAAGATCACGGATCTGCTCAATTTCGGCAAGAAGAAATAAGCTAAACTGTCACCATTTATTTTGTGTCAATATTTGAAAGGAGAATCAATACAATGTCAGACAATAATGATTTTGGTAATTTTGTTCTGGGCTTTTTGGTCGGCGGTCTGGTCGGTGCAGTAACAGCCCTGTTGCTGGCCCCCCAATCCGGTGAAGAAACCCGCACCGTCATCAAGGAAAAGGCTATTGAACTGAGCGACAAGGCTACCGAAAAGGTGGATGATGCCTATGCCCAGTTGGAGGAAAGTTTGGGGAAAGCTCAGGCACAGGTGGAAGAATTGACAAAAACCGCCAAGGAAAAAGCCGAAGAACTTGCCAAAGTTGGCAAAGAAAAAGCAGAAGAACTGCAAACCAAGGGACATGTTCTGCTGGAAGAGCAAATGGCCAAGTTGAAAAAAGGGAAGGGCGAGGCTCCTGAAGCCAGCGCCTAAGTTTGCCTGCAATCAAACCGGACACTTTGATCCCACACTTGCCCTGGAGGCAGTGCCAGGGAGTGCAAGCTCAGTGACCGGTTCGCTCAAGAAAAAAACAGCCCGGCCAATTGGTCGGGCTGTTGCTTGCCTATTTTCAGGGTCACGCCCTGTTCAAACCAGCCAGCACCTGCGGGATGGCTTCCAGCAAGTCGCCGGCAATGACTGCCGCCTCTGACCCCAGCCTGACAGCTGCCAATAGACCAGTTTGTGCATGCAGCCACGCCCCGGCACACGCTGCGTCAAAGGGCTGTACCCCCTGGGCGCACAAGCCGCCAATCATCCCCGCCAGAACATCCCCTGTGCCGGCACTGGCCAGAGCAGAACTGGCCACCGGCACCACCGCCGTCTGCCCGTCAGGGCTGGCCACAACAGTAAACGCGCCTTTCAATACCAGTACCTGTCCCCATTCGCGGGCAAAATTTTGCGCCAGCCCCAGGCGGTCGGCCTGTATCTCGGCCACCGTCAGCCCGCACAGGAGTGCCATCTCACCCGGGTGGGGTGTCAGAATCGATTGGGGCTGTAATTGCCGCTGCCATCCGGGTAGTTTTGCCAGCAGCTTTAAACCATCTGCATCAATCACCAATTGCGGCAGTCCGTTCCCGGCTTTTGCCCGGCGGCTTTCCGGCCTTGCAATGAATCCCAAACCGGCCTGGTTCCCCTGCGCCAGCAGCGCAGCCAAAAAAGCTCCGGTTGTTTCCTCCACGCCCCAACCCGGACCCAACAGCAAGGCCGTTGTCCGCTCCAGGTTTTTACGCACCAACTCGGTTGCCTTGGCCTGGATCACCCCCATTTCATCTGGCAGCACCAACCATACTGCCTCCGGCAGGTGTCCGGCCAGCACTTCATACAATGGCCCGGGCACAGCCGCCTGCACCAGTCCGGCCCCCACCCGGTAAGCAGCCTTGCAAGCCAGGTAGGCTGCTCCGGTGTAATTGACCGAGCCAGCCACCGCCATCAGGGTACCAAAAGTGCCTTTGTGCGAATCCGCCGGGCGGACGGGCAGCAAGCCGCGCACATCCTCAGCCAGCAGCACTTCCCGCTTCACCTGCAATAATTCGGGCAGATCATCCGGCAGACCAATATCCACCACCTGCAATTCTCCCGTCAATGTATAAGCTGGCAGGCGTAAAAGCCCCTCTTTGACCGCCGCCATACACACCGTCAGGTCAGCCGGGATGCATTCATCAGCCGCCTGCCCACTGTCGCAGTCCACGCCAGAAGGACAATCCACCGCCACCACAAAAGGCCGCCCGGCAAAGGCCGCGGTTTGCGCCAGCACATCGGCCAACACCCCGCGCAGCGGCAAGCGTATGCCCGTGCCCAGCACCGCATCCAGCAGCACCAGCGAAGCATCCAGCCAGGCATCCAGGTGGGAAAATTGCGGGTCATCCTCCACCGCCAACACCACGCCCCCGGCCTCCCTGAGTTGGATCAGGGCAGGATCATCCGCCGGACGCGGCTTCAGCAAGTAAGTGCGTGCCTGCCATCCAGCCCGTGCCAGCCAGGCCAGCGCCACCAGGCCGTCCCCGCCATTGTTTCCGGAACCGATCAGGCCCATCACTGCCTTGCTGCGCTGATGCACAAAACGGGCATGAATGATCTTCGCCAACCCTTCGCCGGCATTCTGCATCATCTGCGCATAGCTCAAACCGCCGGCATCCGCCTGACGTTCAATGGCTTGCATCTCTGAAACACTAACCAATTTCATCCCTGGTTCACTCCTTCGTGTCTCTTCCTGTCCGCTCCCCTTTTTGTGTATTATAGCCCTATTGGCCAAATTCTCCACTATAATGAAGCCAGTATGCAGTATTCCTGATGGAGGCATTAAACTATGCGCAAATATATCTACGTCGTGGTCTTCTTTTCCGGCCTCTGTTGTCTGGGCATTGAGATGGCCGCTTCACGCCTGCTGGGCAACGTGTTTGGCACCAGCAATCTGGTGTGGGCCAGCATCATCGGCCTGATCCTGATCTATCTGGCAGGCGGCTACTTTCTGGGCGGCAAATGGGCTGACCGCTCTGGCGACGAAACCACCTTTTACCGCATCATGATCTGGGCAGCCATCAGCACGGCGGCGGTGCCCATTGCCTCGCGGCCGGTGCTGCGTTTGGCAGCCAACGCCTTTGACCAGTTGCAGTTGGGCATCCTGTTTGGCTCGTTTACTTCGGTGTTGATCCTGCTGGCCGTTCCCATGACCTTGATCGGCACTGCCTCACCTTTTGCCATCCGTCTGGCAGTCAAGGATGCCCGCGGCGTGGGCAGTATTTCCGGCCGCATCTATGGCATTTCCACCCTCGGTTCCTTTATTGGCACCTTCGTCCCCGTATTATTGCTTTTCCCAACAATTGGCACTTACCGTACTTTCCTGTTTTTCAGCCTGATCCTGGCAATCATCGGCCTGGTCGGACTTTGGCTGGCTTCCGGCCCGCGGGCAGTGCTGCAATACATCTGGGTGCCGCTGGTCATCGTTGCCCTGGCCATCTGGGGGCTCCCCGGTACGGATAAAACCACTCCCGGCCAGGTATATGAAACCGAATCGGGCTATAACTATATCCAGGTGCTTGAACAGGGTGACTACCGGCTGCTGCGCCTGAACGAAGGCCAGGGGGTGCATTCCATTTATCACCCCACCCAACTGATCTATATGGGTCCATGGGAACAGGTTCTGGCTGCGCCCTTCTTCAATACCCCGCCCTACTCCCCTCAAAACGTGAAACGCCTTGCCATCATCGGTTTGGCTGCCGGAACCACCGCCCGGCAGGCCACACAAGCTTATGGTCCAATCCAGATTGACGGCTACGAGATCGACCCCAAGATTGTTGAAGTTGGGCGGGAGTATTTCGACATGAACCAGCCCAATCTGAACGTCTTCGTCCAGGACGGACGCTGGGGACTGGCTCACAGCCAGGAGAAATACCAGATCATCAGCATGGATGCTTACCGTCCGCCTTATATCCCCTACCACTTGACCACACGCGAGTTTTTCCAGATCGCCTATGACCATCTCACCGATGATGGCGTGCTGGTATTAAATGTGGGGCGCGCTCCCGAAGACCGGCGCATGATTGACGCCCTCGCCACCACCCTGCTGACCATCTTCCCCAGTGTGCATGTCATCGACTTGCCCAACAGTTTCAACTCGATCCTGTATGCCACCGTGCAGCCGACCGAAGCCGCCAATTTGACCGCCAACCTCAAGCTGCTGCTGGAAGCCCGGGAAGAAGAACAAGTCAGCCCACTGCTCATCTTTTCCATCCAGACCGCCATGCTCAACCTGCAACCCGCCCCGCAACAGACCCTGGTTTTCACAGACGACAAGTCCCCGGTGGAGTGGATCACTAATGCCATGGTGTTGAATTTCATCTTCTCGGAAGAAGCCCAGGAAATGCAATAAACCCTGCAACCGGGTTGCCCACTGTTCTACGCCGCCTGCAACCAGCCAGGAAAGGATTGGAAACCATGCCTGAAAGATCTATAATACCTCTGATGACCGGAGCAGCACAAACCATGTCGGCCTGGTCGCGTGTTTTGCATGCGATTGACGAAGTGCCTGAAGCCTTCCGCTCTTTTTTTCATACCCTGCCAGAGACCAGCTCCGGCTTCCCATACGCTGTTTTCGCCCCATCGCTCTACTTGTCCCACCACCGCAGTCAAGAAAAGATCATCTGTGACAGCGGCAACACCTGGCACGTGCTGGAGCGCTCCCCAAGCCAGGTGACAGTTATCAGCTATCCGCGCCAGGATATCTGTATGGTGGAAGTGGGCCGCATCCTTTTGCTTTCATGGATTGCAATCCATGGCCTGACCAAAGACGGAGAGAGAGCCTCGTCTACGATTGAATTCAATACAACGTCCGAAAAATACTATGCGCATTTTTCACGGCAATTTCGGCCATCACAAATTGTGGGGGAAGACGCCATCCTGCGGGCCGAACAGCAAAAATTCAACGACCTGGCCCGGGAAAGCTTTAAATTCATGAACTACGCCCGCAGCAGTCTGACCGGCGCAGAGAAAGTTCTCCAGTCGATCTGGCAGCCGGAAGTACGGGAACGCAGCCTGCCATTCCGTTTTTGGCCTTTTCAACGTACCCTGACCACCGCTCACTTGTTAATCCTCACCGATCAGGAAGTGATCCTGCTGCGGGAAGATGAACGCAGTCAGCTTTCCAAAGGTGAACGCTATGGCGGCGTAAGCAGTTATATACCCATTCCTAACATCCTCTCGGCATCCATCGCCAAACGCGAAGATGACCTGCTGGTCTTGTCGCTGCGTCTGCGTCACGGTTTTCAACAGGAAATGCTTTTTGCCTCCCGGCTTCAACCTCAACTGGATCAATTTGTGAAGGCCCTGGCAGGATTGATCGAATAAAACTGCAATTCATGCGTTTTTGGCATCACACGTCTTTCCCTTTGACGGCTCAACCAAAACGCTCTTCCCACTGGCGCATGATCTCCCTGGTGCGGGTTGCGCCAAAACGGGTTATCCCCAACTCACGCACAGCCAAAGCATCTTCCAGACTGCGCACGCCCTGGGCAGCCTTCACCTGTATTTTTTCGCTGACCGCCTCTCGCATGACCTTCAACTGGTGCAGGGTGTAACCGCTGGGAGCAAAACCGCTGCTGGTCTTAACGAAGCTTACCCCGGCCGCTTCGGCCAGCCGGCAGGCACGGATCAACATCTCATCCGTGTTGAAATAGGCTGTCTCAAAAATGACCTTGACCGGCGTTCCCTGGGCAGCCGTCACCACTGCCTGCATATCGGCCTGCACCAAATCATCCTCGCCGCCAAGGAACAGACCCAGGTTCATGACCATGTCGATCTCGCCCGCCCCGTCTTCAATCGCCTGTCGTGTGGCAAAAATCTTGGTCTCTGTCGTATCATAGCCAAAAGGGAAACAGATCACCGGGTTGACCAGCACGTCCGTTCCCCGGCACAGTTCAGCCGCCAGCCTGACCCACACCGGCTTGATGGTTACCGCGGCCACATCATATTCCAGCGCTACCTCGATCCCCTCAACTGTATCTTTTTTACTCACAACCGGGTTGAGCAAAGAATGGTCAATCATCTTTGCCAGTTCTTTTTTGGTAATCGCAGTCATAAAAACCCTCCCATAATGCATATAAAAATACGGATGAGATTCTCACCTCACCATTCTACCCCGTTTCATCGCAGCAAGAGCCAATCACCCTGTCGGGTAAGATCACAACAAACGGCGCCATAAGAATAGGGCGCAAACCATTAATAACGCTGCCAGAATGGTGGGTCTCTGGGAACAACCGTGAAGCATGGTAAAAACAGGTGTCGCAGGCAAAGTCGTGTACAATTATGCCAACTTGAGCATGAACGGGAGTAACGCTGCATGAAAAATAAATTCACATGGCCGAGCTGGCTGATCACCTTCCTCCTGCCGCTTTTCCTCATTCTGAGCTTTGGCCGGGTGTTGTTCACCCCGCTTTACCTGCATTTCGAGTACAACAAACCCAATTTCCCGCCGGACAGCTTCGGGTTCAGCCGTGAAGACAGACTCTACTGGGGCCAGATTTCGGTTGATTACCTCTTCAACCGCACTGAACTGAAAGGCCAAACCTTGCCGGATGGCAGCCCGTTGTACAACGAACGCGAATTGAGTCATATGGAAGATGTGCAACTGCTGGTCCAGCAGGCACTGGTGGTCTGGGTGGCATCCATCGTCCTGCTGGGCGGCCTCGGCCTGTGGGCGTGGCGCGGAAACTGGCTGCCGGAATTCTGGAAAGGTGCATCCCGCGGTGGCTGGTTAACTGCCGGGATGATCGTTGCCATCCTCATCCTGGTGGCAACCAGTTTCGACGCTCTTTTCACCCAATTCCATTACCTGTTCTTTGAGGGTGACACCTGGCTCTTTTATTATTCTGATACCCTCATCCGCCTCTTTCCCATGAAATTCTGGCAGGATGCATTTGCTCTACTGGGCGGCTTGACCCTGCTGGCTTCACTCCTGATCGGCTACTTTGGCGGTCGCCAGGCATACAAGTCCCTTCCAAACGAATCGAATTTATAAGGAGTCCTTTTCCTATGTTGAAACTCTTTAACACAGCAACCAATCAGTTGGAGGTTTTCGAGCCAGCCGATCCGCAGGTGGTCAATATCTTCACCTGCGGGCCTTCCATTTATCGCCGCGCCCATCTGGGCAATTTCCGCACCTTCCTGTATGAGGACGTGGTTGTGCGCTACCTGGAGTATCTGGGATACACCATACAACGCGGTATGAACATCACCGATCTGGAAGACAAAGCCCTCGAAGAAGCCGAAAAACAACAACGCCCACTGAGCGAGATTACTGAAGAGAATATCGCTCAATTTGTCGAAGAGATGGTCCTGCTGCGCATCAAGCATCCTGAACATCTGGCTCGGGCTTCCGACCATATTGACAATGCCGTTGAATTGGTCGAGACCCTGCTGGATGAAGGCTTTGCCTATTGGCATGACGGCAATGTTTATTATGATGCATTGAAATTTTCCGCCTTTGGCAAGGTCGCCCGCATTGACTTGTCCGACTGGCCCAAAGAAAAACGCCGTTTCCACCTGGATAACTATCCGCCCAACTGGTGGAACAAAGGCGATTTCATCCTTTGGTATGGCGAGAAAAAAGCTGCCAACGTTTACTGGGATACACGCATCGGGCGGGGGCGTCCCGCCTGGAACCTTCAGGACGCCAGCATTATCGCAGGAACGATGGATGTTCCCCTCTCCATCTATGGCGGCGGCATCGACAACCTGGTGCGCCATCATGACTACAGCGTGGCGATCATTGAAGCCGCCCGTGATTGGGAAATGGCCCGTTACTGGCTTCATGGCGGTCACCTGTTCTCTAACGGTCACAAGATGGCCAAAAGTCTGGGTAACGAGTATTACACCTCCACTATGCTGGATCTGGGTTACACAGCTGAAGAGACGCGCTTTGTCCTCATTGACCATCCTTACCGCCAGCGGCTGGATTTCAGCGAAGCGCACATGGCGGCCTCTGCCAGCCGCTTGCGCACTTTCCGCAGCAAAGCCGCTGCCCTGGCTGCCGCCAGTGGAACGGCATCCGGGACAGCCGCCGATCTGGCAGTCAGCCTTGAGAACACCTTCAGGCAGCACATGGACAATGACCTCAATGTACAATCAGCCTTTTCCGCCCTGGAAAGGGAATTGTCAAAAATCGACCCCGCAACACTATCCCCGGCTGAATCGGCAAGCGTGCTGCAAGCGCTACAAAGGATCGACTCTGTGCTGCAAGTGATCTTCTAAATTTTTTCAACCCTTCATAACGCAACCTCCCGTGAGCCTGAATGCTCACGGGAGGTCTTGTTTAGAGGCACAAGCACCTGAACAGCCGCGTTGAAAGCAGCAGGCTACTACTTTGCCTTGCCCTGATTAGCCACCGCTTCCATGGCCTTCTTTACCTGTTCCGGGTCACCCAGATAATAATGGCGGATGGGGGTCAGGTCATCATTCAATTCATACACCAGCGGCATGCCAGTGGGAATGTTCAGGCCAACGATCTCATCTTCCGGGACATTGTCCAGGTATTTCACCAGGGCGCGCAGGCTGTTGCCATGGGCGGCGATCAAAACCTTCTTCCCTTTTTTGATCTCCGGAACAATGGTCTCGTGCCACAAAGGCAGAAAACGCTCAACTGTGTCCTTCAGGCATTCGGCGACCGGCAATTCGGCTTCCGAAAGATCCTTGTAGCGCGGGTCGTGGCCTGGATAACGCTCATCGTCTTTTTCCAGGTCGGGCGGGCGGATGTCATAACTGCGCCGCCAGATCAGCACCTGGTCATCTCCATATTTGGCAGCCGTTTCAGCCTTGTTCAAACCTTGCAGTGCACCATAATGACGCTCGTTGAGCCGCCAGTTGCGCACCACCGGGATCCACATCAGGTCCATTCCATCCAGGGTCAGCCACAAAGTGCGAATGGCCCGTTTCAACACGGATGTATAGGCAATATCAAATGTGAACCCGCCTTCCTTCAGGTATGTAGCAGCTGCCTGGGCTTCCTTGATTCCCTGTTCAGAAAGGTCGACATCCGTCCAACCAGTGAACAGATTCAATTTGTTCCATTCACTTTCACCATGACGTAACAACACTAATTTGATCATCGTATCTCCTTATGCATATTGACTAATATTCAAACTTATAGCGCAAGAAATTCTTGCGCTATAAGGATACTGCAATATTGCCGCTCTGGTAAATTTCAGCGAACCGCAACCGGATTTTCGGGATCAGCGCCAGGATCGAAGATGTGGCAGTTGTCCATATTGAAGGCCACTTCAACCTCATCGCCAAATTTGTAGCGGGTGCGCGGGTCAACGCGGGCAACAAACTGGTGATCCCCGGCAACCAGGTATAGGAAAATTTCGTTACCCATCAACTCGGTAACATCCACTCGTGTCTTAACCAATGCCGGGTGGATTCCAGCCGGAGTATATTCCGGGGCGTGGATATCCTCGGGACGGATGCCAAAGATTACTTCCTTGTCCACGTAAGAGCGATAGGTCTCGCGGCTTTCCTCAGTCAATTTCACCCGGAAAGCGCCGGTGTCGACCACAACATCCGCTCCCTCACTGCGCAAATGAGCAGGGAAGAAATTCATGGCTGGCGAACCAATGAAACCAGCCACGAACATGTTATCGGGGCGGTCATACAGTTTCTGGGGGGTATCCAGTTGCTGCAACAAACCCTTGTTCATGACAGCGATCCGGTCAGCCATGGTCATGGCCTCCACCTGGTCATGGGTCACGTAGATGAAGGTCGTTTGCAGGTTGTGGTGCAGTTTGTTGATCTCGGCACGGGTCTGCACGCGCAATTTGGCATCCAGGTTCGAGAGAGGCTCATCGAAAAGAAATACTTTGGGGTTGCGCACAATGGCCCGGCCGACAGCCACACGCTGCCGTTGACCGCCGGAAAGCTCGCGGGGTTTGCGGGTGAGAAGCTGTTCAATGCCCAAAATCCTGGCAGCTTCCTTGACGCGCTTGTCAATCTCATCCTTGGGCGTCTTGCGCAACTTCAAACCAAAGGCCATGTTGTCATACACGGTCATATGCGGGTACAGGGCATAGGACTGGAAGACCATAGCAATGTCTCTGTCCTTGGGGGGCACATCGTTGACCACCCGGTCACCAATGCGTACCTCGCCACTGGAAATCTCTTCCAGCCCGGCCAGACAACGCAAAGCGGTTGACTTGCCGCAGCCAGACGGGCCGACCAGCACCAAAAACTCCTTGTCCTCAATGTCCAGACAAAGATCGTGCAACGCGGTGAAATCACCATACTTCTTTACTACTTTGTCAAATGTTACGCTTGCCATTTCTACAGTCCTCCTTCCGGTCCTCCGGTATCGAATATAGTGACTTTATTATAGGACAGGAATGAAAAACATGCAACAATTTTTGACACCTTATCATAAAAAACGATTAAACTTAAGTGGCTCTCTGGGAATTGCCGTGGAAAAAAATTGGGCAGGGGTGTCTTTGGCGCTTCGCGCCAAAGACACCTCCATACCTACCTTGCTTCACGGTTGTTCCCAAAGACCCACTTAATTCGTATCGTGATCTTCAACCTCGAGGTGTTCAATGAATGATGCATTCCTCTGGTGGCGTGACGGCGTCATCTATCAAATTTATCCGCGCTCCTTTGCTGACTCCGATGGAGATGGCCTGGGTGATCTCAACGGCATTACCAATCGCCTGGATTACATTCAATCCCTGGGCGTGGATGCCATCTGGCTTTCGCCGATCTACCCCTCGCCTGATGTCGACTTCGGGTATGATGTAAGCGACTATACAAATGTCGATCCGCGTTTCGGCACCCTGCAAGACTTTGACCGCCTGCTTGAGGCCGCTCACCAGCGCGGCCTGCGCATCGTCCTTGACCTTGTTCTCAACCACACCTCTGATCAGCATCCCTGGTTTCAGGAATCTCGGCGCGACAAGACCAACCCTTACCATGACTGGTATCTGTGGCAAGACCCGGCACCCAACGGCGGGCCGCCCAATAACTGGGCATCGGTATTTGGCGGCCCTGGCTGGGAATTTGACCCACAGAGAGGCCAATACTATTTCCACATGTTCTACAAGGAGCAGCCCGACGTCAATTGGCGTAATCCGCAGGTGCGTCAAGCCATGCTGGATGTGTTCCGCTTCTGGTTGGAGCGCGGTGTGGATGGCTTCCGCCTGGATGTCTTCAACTGTTACTTCAAAGATGCCAGATTCCGTTCCAACCCCACAAAGGCCGGCATCCGTAAATTTGATCGCCTCATTCATATTCACGACATCGACCAGCCAGATCTGCTGCCTTTGCTGGAGGAGATCCGCGAGCTCCTGGAGGCTTATCCGGAACGCTATGTCATTGGCGAAACTTTTGAAGCCAATGCTGGGAAAGCTGCCAAATACTCTACCGGCAAACGTCTGCATGCCGCCTTCAATTTCGACTTCCTCAAATTCAAATGGAAGCCGCGTCTTTTCCTGAATGGCGTCCAGCGCTGGGAGCAGGCCATGGATACTGAAACCTGGCCCACCTACGTGCTCAACAACCACGATGTCAAACGCATCGCCACCCGCATCGGCAAGGGAGAAAATGACGAACGGCTGAAAGTGGCAGCCACCTTCCTGCTCACACAGCGCGGCACCCCCTTCCTGTACTATGGTGAAGAGATCGGCATGCGTGATATTCCCGTGCGCAAGCGCAGCGAAATCAAAGACCCGATTGGCCGGCGGTACTGGCCGATCATGGTTGGACGGGACGGCTGCCGCTCACCCATGCAGTGGGACGATCAACCCCACGCCGGTTTCTCCACCGACATGCCCTGGCTGCCTATTCACGAAAATGCTGCCTGGCGCAATGTAGCCGCCCAGGAGGCCGAGCCTTCTTCCTTGCTGCATTTCTACCGCCGCCTGCTCCACTTGCGCCGCGAAACCCCCGCCCTGCGATGCGGCATGACCATCAACTTAACCCTTGACCCGCACGCCATTCTGGCCTATCTGCGCCAGACCACTGATCAAACCGTGCTGGTGGCCCTGAATTTCAGCAAACGCCATATTCCTCTGGTATTGGGCCATGAATTGTACAGCGCAGACTGGAAAGTGCTATTGTCCAGCCAGGGCGAACGCCAGTCCGAAATTGAGAATGGTATGCTTCCCCTGGCTCCAAATGAAGCTGTAATCCTGTTGCGAGACTAATGCAAACCATTAAATACAAGAGCATCTTCCTGCAAGCTTGACAAGACTTGAAGGAGATGCTCTATTTTGTCATTTCAAAGGATTGCTTTCAGTGGATCTGTCTACCGGATGGCAGAGGCTTAATTTCCGTTTTCCTCACAATCCATTGACCGGATGGGTTCAGGATCAAATGGGACGCCGACTGTGTTGCCAGCCTCTTTGAGGCTCGCCACAACCGTTTCCATCAAGGGCACGCCTTCAGCCAGGCAGCGCTGTTCTCTGGCAAATTCTTTTTCGCCATGAATAAAAATGCGCTCCTGCCCCAGTGCCTTGGGTGCCTCTTTCAACAACTGGATCATGTGATCCATGTCGTCCTTGAAACCAGTCAAATCCCGCAATGCCTCAATTTGAATCGCCGCAAAAAAGTGCCCCACATTCGAACCTGGGTTGCTATCGCTTGGCCGTCCAACCGCATCAGCAAATGCCGCCCCGGACAACACGCCGGACAAAAGATCCACCGCCAGGCTCAAACCGTAGCCTTTGTACCCGCGCATCAAATCACTGCCTCCCAGAGGCATCAACGCCCCGCCATCCAGAACCTCATCCGGATCCTGGGTGATACAACCTGTGCGATCAATTCCCCAGCCTTCTGGAATGAACTCACCAGCCTTGCTGTAAACATTGATCTTGCCAATGGGCACAATGCTGGTGGCCATGTCCAACACAAAAGGTTGCTCTTTTCCCGCTGGAATGGCGATTGCAATCGGGTTGGTCCCCAGGATAGCCGTCTTGCCATAAGTAGGCGCCATCAGGGGCTGCGAATTGGTTAGTGCAATGCCAATCATATCGTGCGGCAGGGCCATCATCGCGTAATATCCGGCGATGCCATAATGATTACTGTTGCGCACGGTCACCAGAGCGGCCCCGCTGGACCTGGCCTTTTCCAGGCAGCGCTGCATGGCCTGGCATCCAACCACCTGTCCAAGACCGTTCCCGCCATCCAGCGAAAGAGTAACGGGGCTTTCCCGAAGTGTCGTCAGAGGAGAGAATGGGTCAATGCGTCCCTTGAGCAATCGATCACCGTAGTACGTATGCAGTCGAATGATGCCATGAGAATTCACCCCCCGTAAATCAGCCGCCAGCAAGACCTCGGCTGTAATTCTGGCGTCTTCCCGTGGTACGCGCAGGTGCTCAAAAAAGCGTACAACATACGTCATCAGATCTTCATAGCGATAATACCAACTCCTGACCATAGCTCTCCTCAATCTTGAAACCAACTTTTATTCGAAAGGCTGTGGCGATGCCACAGCCTTAATTGATAACCAACATCAATCTGACAGGGGAGACGCCAAAAGCTCATCCAAAGCTTCAAGCACCATTGTCCCAACCTCCACCATGCCGCCGGTGTTCACAATAACCATCGATTCCACGCCGCATCCGCGATGCCCTGCAACCAGGGTATGCGTCCCGGTAAGCACACCGGTCATGGTATAGCTATCTTTAGCATCCATCCAGGCAGAAAATTCACCACCCAAAAATGAGCATCAATCCCAATAAAACCACAATCACAATTCCGCTTGCTTTTCTGATCTCACTGTTGGCACATCATCCTGTCATGATGGGTAATCTTTCAAAGATAAAAAACACCTCGTATTGATCGCGACACGAAGAATTGGGTGATCAGCGCAATGGTTCAATGCTAAATCCATCCATGCACACTGCCGTTTTATCCCATGTGCGCAAACCCACCCCGCCAGAAGTATAGTCCAGATCAGTGAAGGTCAACACTTCCTGTCCATCCACAAAAACGGTAAAAGTATTGCCTTTGACCTGCACTTCCAGGTCGCGGGGGACGTCCCGCCAGGTGTATCCCGGCACCACTTTTCTGACAAGCGGCGGATTGATCTCATACCCATTCACCCATTTACGCACAGCAAATGCACCGCCCAACCCGGGATCGTACTGAAATGTATACCCATCGGGCCTGTCGGTGTAATTCTGCACGCGAAAGAAAATGCCATACCCGTCCCCTTCAGCAAGAGTAGCTCCCTTGATACGCACCGAATAATCACTGGGTAAATTTTGCATGGAGCATTGGTTATACAGGTAATTCTGGGCCATGTTACTGGTGTTGCACAGCTGGCCGTCCCGGGTTTCCCAACCCAGTCCTCTCACCGATTGCCAGCCATCCAGAGAATCAAAAGATGATTGGCAATAAGCCCGATCACATCGTTTGGATGAAAAACCCAACCCATCAACCACCTGACAGAATACTTCCTGTAAACTTGTGCCGGTCAATTGCAGCGACAGGGCAACCACAGATGCCACCAGTGCCAGGATCAACACATATTCAACGATCCCTTGTGCCGGAAACTTGCCCATCTTTTTGCGCATCATCTCACTCTTCCCTTTCCTTAAAATTTCACCTGCTTCTTATAACCTATATTAGCATAAGGCCAAGCTGACGTGGATGCAAATACCGGTGTTTCTTCTTCCTAGACCTTGCGCACTTCCTGATAGACAAAATTCTCCATCTTTACCAGCAAACCTTCCGGGCTTTCATCTACCAGCAGCATGCGCAAATGTTGTTCCTTGATAAAGCCTTGCCGGCTTGCATGTTCCAAAAAAGCCAGCAAGTGGTCAAAATATCCATCCACATTCAACAGCCCGACCGGGCGGGAATGGATGCCAAGCTGTAGCCAGGTCACAGCTTCAAAAAGCTCTTCAAGGGTTCCAAAGCCGCCGGGCAGGGCAATGAAACCCTCCGCCAGGCTGGCCATCAACGCCTTGCGCTCGTGCATGCCGGGCACAATCCGCAGGTCTTCCAGGTCATTCATGCCAGTATCCCAATCGAACAGGGATTGGGTGATGACGCCAGTTACTTGCCCGCCGCCTGCCAAAACCTCCCCAGCCAGGATGCCCATCATGCCTACCTTGCCGCCGCCAAACACCAGGCGAGTATTACGCCGGGCCAGGGCACTGCCCAATTGGCGGGCTGCCTCGGCATACCCAGCCTCGTTTCCATTACTGGAACCACAAAACACACAAATTTGTTCCATCTTGCCGCCTTGTCAGTTTATGGTATCTTTTTCATAATTCTACTATACCCTGCCAGGGATGCATTGATCTCCACTCCCCTCAACAAACCATTCCTTTCCCCTGATTTATATTTTCCCCCGGTCAGATGCAGTCTGATCAATTCACATTCGGGTACAATTAGAAAACCAAACAAAAAAGGAGATCGATATGTGTTTCTTCTGTACAGCAATTCCGGCAGTGGCTGTAGTGGGTTTATCCCAAAAAGTGCGAATTGACCGGGAAAAAAGAGAAGCCATCGAACAAGGATTGCCGCCAAAAGAATGGCCGCTGAAAGTCGACCCATCCACCGCAGTGGTGGTCGCAACCGGTGCAGCCATTACCGGCTTGATGACCTTGTCAACTGTTCTCCACACCAGATCATGACCAGCGCCCTGTCCTGAATTCCATTTTTTTCAATCCCCCGGGTGTGCAACCAAACGATGAAGTTCAAACCGTACACCGAGCTTGTCGAGGTGCCGTTTTGGACTTCGGTGCACCATTTGACATATAGAAAGAAGCGCCCCGGTTTCGGGGCGCTTCACTTTAATCAACATGGCAAGAGAAAAACTGGTTAGATATCCAGGTTGCGTACATCCCGCGCATGGGTCTGGATAAAGCGGGTACGCGGCGGAACTGCGGCACCCATCAGCATATCAAAAGTACGGTCAGCAATTGCTGCATCTTCAATGGTCACCAGCAGCAGCGTGCGCGTCTCCGGATTCATGGTGGTATCCCAAAGCTGCTCGGGATTCATTTCACCCAAACCTTTGTACCGTTGCAGGCCAACCTTGTCCGGGTTGGCGCCAATCTCCTTGAAGAACTGTTCCTTGGCAGCTTCGGTATACAGGTAGGTTAAATTTTTCTTGTAACTGACCCTGTAGAGCGGCGGTTGGGCAATATACAGGTGGCCTTGTTCGATCAATGCCTGCATGTAACGGAAGAAGAAAGTCAGCAGCAGTGTGCGAATATGACTGCCGTCCACATCGGCATCCGTCATGATAATGATCCGCCCGTACCGTAGATTATCCACCGTAAAACCTTCACCTATGCCGGTGCCCAATGCCGAAATGAGCGCCTTGACCTCATTGTTCGAGAGGATCTTGTCCAGGCGCGCCCGCTCGGTGTTGAGGATCTTGCCGCGTAGCGGCAGGATGGCCTGAAAATGCCGGTCCCGGCCTTGTTTGGCAGAGCCGCCAGCCGAGTCACCCTCCACGATGTACAGCTCGGTACGGCTTGGGTCACGTTCAGAGCAATCGGCCAGCTTGCCCGGCAGAGTCAGACTCTCCAGGGCAGACTTTCGAATGACCAGGTCGCGCGCCTTGCGAGCTGCATCCCGGGCTCGGTAAGAAGTAAGGCACTTCTTGACAATCGCCTTTCCAGCTGAAGGATTTTCCTCCAGGAAGGTGGAAAAAGCTTCGCCCACAGCCTGCTGCACGTAGGTCTGCACTTCCGGGTTCATCAATTTGACCTTTGTCTGGCTTTCAAATTGCGGGTCGGGGTGCTTGACACTCACAATACCCGTCAAACCTTCCCGCGTGTCTTCACCCGAGAAGTTGGGGTCAGAATCTTTCAGCAGGCTGTTACGGCGGGCATAATCGTTGATCACCCGGGTGATTGCCGAGCGCAAGCCGGTCAGATGAGTGCCGCCGTCCATGGTGTGGATCGTATTGGCAAAGGAATATACCGACTCGGAATAGGAATCAGTGAATTGAATGGCAGCTTCAATGCCAATCGACTCCAGTTCAGCATTCGCATACACCACCGGGTGCAGAGCTTCGCGGTTGCGGTTCAAATAACGCACAAAGGAACTGATCCCGCCCTCAAAGAAAAAGGCCATCTGCCGGTCGCTGCGTTCGTCCACCAGGCTGATCTTGACCTTGCGGGTCACAAAAGCCATTTCGCGAAAGCGCTGCGTAAGGGTCTCAAACCGATAGGAAAACTCATCCTTGAAAATGGTGGTATCAAAACGGAAGGTAGTGACATTACCGGTCTGGGTTTCCTTGCATTTGCCAATCTCTTTCACAGGGGCAATTGGCCGGCCGCGTTCATAGCGCTGGTAATGAATCTTGCCTTCGCGATAGACGGTTACCTCGCACCATTCGGAAAGGGCATTCACAGCCGAAACACCCACGCCGTGCAAACCGCCGGAGACTTTATAACTGCCGCTGTCGAATTTGCCGCCGGCATGCAGAATGGTCATCACCACTTCCAGTGCCGAACGTTTCATCTGGGGGTGAATTCCCGTCGGAATACCGCGCCCGTTATCTGCCACGGTTACGCTGTCGTCTTCATGAATGGTGATGCTGATCTCATCGCAATAACCAGCCAGCGCTTCGTCGATGGAATTGTCCACCACTTCATAGACCAGGTGGTGCAGCGCCTTGATATCCGTGCCGCCCACATACATGCCGGGGCGGCGGCGGACAGCTTCCAGGCCTTCCAACACCTGAATATCATTTGCATCATAAGAATGGGCAACTTTTGCTTGATCTGCCACGAAGTCCTCCAAAACCAGAAATAAGAATTATGAATGCAGGGTGTCACCTTGCTGCGGCTGTAAATTGTTTTTGGAACTCAGTTTTTCCATCCAATCCATGCCGTCGCGATAGTAAACAAAAGTGGCAGCCAGCAGACCTGAGCTGATAAACGCATGCCCGGCAATGCCAAGCAGCACCATCCACGAATCCCATTTCGGGAGCAGCCAGATGATATTCATACCCTGACCGATCAAAATGATCAACAGGATCATCAAGCCTGTGTTTGGCATGAACAACCGTGCCAGGCGCAGGCTTTGAAAAACCGCATCGCGTGCCCGGCTGTGGTCCATAAAAATGCCGTGCGGCGAAAAAAATAGCGGCAGCAACAGCCAGAGCGCAAGAAATGTCATGGCGAACAAGGTAACCTGTCCCAGATTCGGATTGATCAAGGCAGATACGGCCAGCACCAGCGACATGGGCACAATAATGATTGCCAGCACCAACGCCAGAGTCAGGGTCAAAAGCATGGTCTGCACAAACTGGCCAGCCAGCAAGCGTGCAGAAAATGGCCGATCCAGAATTCCACTGGAGCGCGCTACAGAACCAAAATAGATCGTTCCCAACAGTATCCCCGCGACCACAATCGCAATCCAGGAACCAATAGATCCCAAGATGGTGGAACTCTCATAGAAGGCAGCTCGCCCAATCGGGTTTTGAATCACCCCGCGAAAAGCCAGCAAACTGGGCACGCCCACTGGCAGAGTGCGCAAAACGCTGAGCAGGTTAAAACGCTCCAGAATCACATCCCATGCTTCCTGGCTTTGAACCATCATGCTGACCAAATCCGGTGAAAGCTGCGCCTCCATCAATAAAGCCTGTTCGTTGAATGACAGGAAGAATGGTGCGAATAAACTCTTTATGCGCACGTGCGGCCCAAACCACAGCAGCAGGTCAACCACCACCGGCAGAATGAGCAAAGAAACGTTATTGGCAACCGCATTAAAACCCGCACTCAGCGAAGGAATCAGCCGAGGCGGGCTCGTGATTGCCTGATCAGGATTTTGTTCCATACAGCCTTAATTTTACCATATCCGCTTCACATAGCCTCCTTAAACGGAACAAATTTCCGATATCAGAATTTGCCAAAATCAGCCGGTTGAAGGAATAGGAATTTTTAAAGTCTGGGCTTCAATTAGCTTGAAAAAACCAAGACACCATAGAATGCAGAATTAGCCCTACTTCAGATGCAATTCATGCTTCCATCCAGCGCCGTTCTTTGCCCCCACCCCTCACCTCCCCGCTGCATACTCGAATGATGGCAACACTGGTTTTGCGGAATGAGGACCTCTTTTGGCAAGCAGATACTTTCCGGACTGCATTCTTTCAATCCTTGCTCAATGAGACCAGTTTTATTCAAGACGCTTTGCAGAAAGCCCTGCTTGTCAAACACACCCACTTGGCAGACCAGCCGCACACGGTTACAATCAGGATATGCAAGAGCAAGAGCGAGAACATCACCATCTTCCCGATGCCAACCGGCTCAGCGTGTTGGCCGCCATTATCCTATTCGTCTATGCCCTGACCCCTTTCGTCGACTTCCCGCCCCAGGAGGTTCGCTTTGCCTTGTTCGGTATCCAGTTCAATTTCATTTTTAATTTTCACACCCTGGTATCCCTGCTGGTGGCGGCTCTGGCCGCTGTAGGCTCAGAGTGGCTGGTACGCAGCCATCCCAACCTTGGCGAACAATCCACTTTTCAGCACTGGCTTCTGCCAGCATTCTCCGCCTGGGTGATCGATATCCCCCTTTCCACCATCGCCATCAGCGCAGAGTGGTGGATTATTTTTGGCTTTGGCGGTTTATTCCTGGTTCTGATCTTTGTGGCCGAATATATATCAGTTGACCTGTCGGACTCGTTCCATGTGCCGGCCAGCATTGCCTTGTCAGCAGTTTCTTTTGCCCTGTATCTGGTGCTGGCGATCACCGTGCGCGCTGCCAATCTGCGCCTGTATTTGCTGGTACCAGCCCTGGTGCTGCCAGCCATCCTGATCTGCCTGCGCACCCTGTATTTACGCCTGAACGGGAAATGGTGCCTTGAATGGGGTGCCGCGGCTGCCATCATCATCGGCCAAATCACAATCGGGATGCATTACCTGCGGCTTTCTCCAATATCATTTGGCATGGTATTGCTGGGCATTCTCTATGCCTTGACCAACGCGGCCAGTGCCCTGGAAGAGGAACGTCCGCTGCGCACGGCCTGGATTGAACCAGCAGCCATGCTGGCTGTCTTTTTAACCCTGGCTGCCTTCTTTCAGTTTTAGGAGGGCTTTGGGAACAACCATGAAACATGGTGGATCGGGGATGTTTTTGGCTTAAAGCGCCAAAAACATCCCCAGCGAACTTCTTTTTCACGGCAATTCCCAGAGAGCCTTTTAGGGAGCTGACCAGATTTTTACCAGACGTGTTAGAATATATGCGCTCACCTCAAAACATGGGATCTGCCACTCTGAAATTCCGGTGAAAGGCGAGTTTTTTTATTCATTTTTCAGCATCAGGGATTCATCATCTTATCCATTATAAGGAAAAATATTGGAATGAAAATTGCGTTGATCTTGCTCATTTGTTATTTACTTGGTTCCATCCCTTTTGGTCTGGTGTGGGTGAAACTCTTCACTGGCAAGGATATTCGTTTGATTGCCAGTGGACGCACCGGCGGCACAAACGCCATGCGGGCTGGCGGTCCGGTCATCGGATTGCTGACCGGACTGGGCGATATCTTCAAAGGCTTTTCAACCTATTTCGTGATGCAGGCGTTCGGCGTCACAGACCCATGGATGAGCGTTGGCGGAGCACTGGTCGCCATTCTTGGCCATAATTATTCTGTTTTTCTACTGGAACGAACCGAGGAAGGCAAATTACACTTGCGCGGCGGCGCTGGCGGCGCCACTGCC
>JAGVAB010000019.1 GCA_020060485.1 Anaerolineales bacterium | reverse complement strand
CGGTATATTGTGACCTTTTCATTGTAGACCTTCTCCTGCTTCTATTATCTCTGTTGTGTCTACTTTTCAGTGGTCTAATTTTAGGGGATCCTTACCCCCCCATCCAATGAATTGAATTACCATTGATTATTCCCCATCATGCAGAATTATCTGTGTAAATAATTATACTCTTTGTGCCACTACCCTACTGTTCCCCTACCCTACGGGTATGATATCGACAAGCTCGGGGAACGAACTCTCCGCAGGCCGAGCCCTGTCGAGGCCGGAGTCAAACAACCGCCATTCCCCTATCCTGCCGTTCCCTTACCCTTCGGGTATGATATCGACAAGCTCAGGGAACGTACACCCCGCAGGCCGAGCCCTGTCGAGGCCGAAGCCAAATAGCCGCCGTTCCCCTTCCCCCGTTCCCTTACCCTTCGGGTATGATATCGACAAGCTCAGGGAACGAACACTCCGCAGGCCGAAGCCCAGATTTCCACGTTAAACTCTGGACAAGCCACAAAATCCGTGTATAATTTATGACTGCATGATCTATTTGGTCATATGTTCACAGGAGACGCCATGCCGCGCGGTTTTACTGACAAAGAAAAAGAGAGCATCCGCCAGAGCCTGCTGGTTGAAGGCCGCCGCTTTCTGGAGTCTTACGGGATTCGCAAGACCAACATCGAAGACCTGACCCAGGCGGCGCACATTTCCAAAGGCGCATTCTATTCCTTTTTCAGCTCGAAGGAAGAGCTTTTTCTGGAAGTGCTGGAAGCCTACGAAGAAGAGTTCCGGGCAGACGTATTGGCGCGCATCGCCCCCGCCACGGGCGACGCGACCGGGATGGTGCGCAGTCTGCTGTCCGCGGCCTTCGCCGCCTATCGCAGCAGCCCCTTGTTTAAAAATTTTGGCCCGCAGGACTATGAACTGCTGATCCGCAAGCTGCCGGCAGAAAGAGTGAAGTACCATCTGCAAGATGATGACAAGTTCATCGTACAGATCATCGCCGCCTGGCAGGCGGCCGGCGTGCAGGTCAAAACCGACCCCAACCTGGTTGCTGGCGTGACCAAGGCTCTCTTTTACGTCAGCCTGCACGCAGACGAGATCGGCGATGCATTCCAAGATACCCTCGATCTGTTGATCGACCTGGTGGCGCAGCACCTCACCGCACGGTGAGCCTCCGCCTGCTGAACATCCACCGCCAGGTCAATCCGCCCTGGCGGTTTTTTGTTGGCTTTGCAAGGAGAATGATTTGAATGAACCGGCAGCAGTTCAAGACTGCGCAATCCGTGATAATGATCGCCCGCACCATGGGACATCGTATTCTGATGATTTTTAATTGAAAGGCAACACCATGATCACCGTAGAACAGTTGACGTTCACCTATCCCAAAACCAGCCGTCCGGCAGTTTCGGCCATCGATTTCCACATCACCGAGGGCGAGATTTTCGGCTTCCTCGGACCAAGCGGCGCAGGCAAGTCCACCACCCAGAAGATCCTCATCGGACTGTTGAAGGACTTTCAAGGGCAGGTTTCCATCCTGGGCAAAGACCTGCGCACCTGGGATAGCAGCTTCTATGAACAGGTGGGCGTCTCCTTTGAATTCCCCAATCATTTCCTCAAGTTGACCGCCCGCGAGAATCTCAAATATTTCGGCGCCCTGTACAGCGGCGTCACCCACGACCCGCAGACCCTGCTGGAATGGGTCGGGCTGCAAGAGGACGGCGACCTGCTCGTTTCGCAGTATTCCAAGGGCATGAAAAACCGCCTCAACCTGGCGCGCGCCCTGCTGCACAACCCGCGCCTGCTTTTCCTCGACGAACCCACGACCGGCCTTGACCCGCTGAATGCGCGTCTGGTGAAAGACCTCATCCATCGCCAGCAGCAAGAGGGCAAAACCATCTTCCTGACCACCCATAATATGTCTGTGGCCGAAGAACTGTGTGACCGGGTAGCGTTCATTGTTGACGGCAAACTGGTACAGACCGAATCGCCGCATGCCCTGAAGCTCAACTTTGGCTCGCCTACCGTGCAGGTGGCATACCGTAATGACAAAGGCACCCACTCTCAGGAGTTCCCTTTGCAAGGGTTGGCCGAAAACGATGATTTCCTGTCCTTGCTGCGCAGCGGACGGGTGCAAACCATGCATACCCAGGAAGCCACACTGGAGAATATTTTCATCCAGCTTACCGGAAGGAGCCTGACATGAAGCGCCTGTTCGCCACCTTGTGGTGCGATATGCGCCTGCAATGGCGCAATGGCTTCTACCTGGTCACCGGCATTGTGCTGGCTTTCTGGGTCATTTTTCGCAGCCAATTGCCGCCAACTGACCTGGCGCGCCTTTTGCCGGCCTTCATCATCAGCAATCTGGTTTTGAACACCTTTTATTTTGTGGCCGGGCTGCTCCTGCTGGAAAAAGCCGAGTCCACCCTGGAAGCCCAGGTGTTAACCCCCTTGCGCCCGGCGGAATACCTGGCATCCAAGGTACTCTCATTGAGCATTCTGGCACTGGTTGAAAACCTGCTGGTGGTGCTGCTTTTCCAGGGGTTTGCCTTTCGCCTCTTGCCTCTGCTGACCGGGCTGCTCCTGGCGGCGGCAATGTACACCCTGACCGGTTTCATGGTCATTGCCCGGTACGACTCGATCAACGAGTTCCTTTTCCCTTCGGTGCCAATGATCATTCTGCTTTGCCTGCCGCTGCTGCCGTATTTCGGGGTAGGCCAGACGGCGTTGGTCTATGCCCACCCTCTGCAGCCGGCCCTGCTGCTGATGCAGGCGGGGTTTGTGCGCCTGCCGTTCTGGCAGGCCGCCTATGCCCTGCTGTATGGCGGGCTGTGTTTGGGCCTGCTGGCCTGGGCCAGCCAGCGCCGCTTCCAACGTTTCATTATCCGCAAGGAAGGAGTCCGCTAAGATGAATGCCATACAAACCTTGAAAGCCCTGGGGCCGATCGATCTGCGCAACGTACGCCGTGACCCAATGCTGCGCTGGATGCCATTGTTCCCGCTGTTGATGGTGGTCATCCTGCGCTGGGGCATGCCCCTGCTGGCAGAACAGCTCATGCTGCGCTTGCAGGTGGACATTGCTCCCTATTACCCACTTATTGTGAGCGCCATCCTGCTGTCTGTGCCAATGATGTTTGGGGCTGTGGTTGGTTTCCTGCTGCTCGACCAGCGCGATGAACAAACCCTGACCGCCCTGCAAGTCTCGCCACTCTCACTGGGTCATTACCTGGCCTATCGCTGTCTGGTGCCCATGGTGATCGGCCTGGCAGGAGATTTGCTGCTGCTGGCCTGCAATGGCCTGGTGCCGCTTTCACCAGGAGGCGTTTTGTTGGCCTCGTTGAGCGTGGCCCCGCTGACCCCGATCTTTGCCCTGTTTTTCGCCTGTGTGGCACGCAACAAGGTGCAGGGCTTTGCCCTGATGAAAGTTACCGGCTTAATCTCCATGCCGCCGCTGGCAGCCTGGTTCATTCAATCCGGTTGGGAAATCGCCTTTGGCCTGTTTCCAACCTACTGGCCGCTGAAGCTCTTCTGGCTGCTGGAAGCCGGGCAAGGGCAGGTGGGGGTGTTTTTCCTGCTGGGGCTGGCCTACCAGGCGCTGATCCTGGCGGGCTTGCTGCGCTGGTACAAAAGAGCTGTGCAGCGTTGATTTGGCATTAATTTGCCATTAAATCGCCATTGACCGCCCTTCATAAATAAGCTAGAATTCTTTCCGGCGCCTGAAGGGCGGCGTTTTTCTCTGCTGCAAATTTTCCCAGCGCAGTACCAAACAGAATACGCTTTCCCCGGATGCATTGAAAAATATGACAATACAGATTTTGTCCGGCTCCTTGATTGCCATTTTGATCGCCTGGCTGGCCTGGCGCACGCATAACCTGAGCACCAGCGGTGCGCTGGCGGCCGTTGTGATTGGCGCGGTTGTGATGGGTCTGGGCGGCTGGGCATGGGGCGTGCTGCTGATCGGCTTTTTCATTTCGGCCAGCGCCCTGTCCAAACTGGCAGGCAAGCGCAAATCCAGCCTGGAGGCGGCCTTCTCCAAAGGCTCGCAGCGAGACGCCGGGCAGGTGATCGCCAATGGCGGCATCTGTGCAGCCTTTGTGATCCTGCACCTCATCTTTCCTGCCTCGGTCTGGGTATGGATGGGCTTCGCCGGCACGCTGGCCGTGGCCAACGCCGATACCTGGGGCACCGAGCTGGGCGTGCTCAGTAAGCGCATGCCGCGTTTGATCACCAGCCTGCAAAAAGTGCCGCGCGGCACGGCCGGGGCGGTCACCCTGACTGGCACATTGGCCTCCTTTGGCGGGTCGCTGTTCATCGGACTGCTGTCGGTGCTGGTCTGGCCGCAAAGCCTGCGGCTGTCTTCCCTGGCAGCTGCGGCTGGCATGGGACTACTGGTCAGCATTTGCGGTCTGCTGGGAGCGCTTTCCGACTCGTGGATGAGCGCCACCGTGCAGGCCATGTACTTCTGCCCAAGCTGCCAGCAGGAAACCGAACATGCCGCACAGCATGCCTGCGGCACACCAACATTGTACCAGCGCGGTTGGCCGTGGTTCAACAACGACCTGGTCAACCTGATATCCACCCTGATCGGCGGTCTGCTCAGTCTTCTGGCTTTTGCATTGCTGGCCTGAAAGACACCGTCAGGGTAATTTTAGAGGTAATTTTGGAGAATTTTCTACCGTACATCTTGAAAAAAGGGTGCCATTGCGAGCGGTTTTTGCAAAGCCACCTGTTTTGAAGCAAATTCAAGGCGAAACTTTGTCGGGAAGAACACCCTCTTCGCAACGACATATGTACGGCAGAAAAATGGAGAACAAGACATCATGACATTTTCATTGTTCAGCCCCACTTTTGAGAACGGCGCAGATATTCCCCTGCGTTTCACCCGGGACGGTGAAAACCACTCCCCGGCCATGGCCTGGCAGCACCTGCCGGAAGACACCCTGTCATTGGCTCTGATCGTCGAAAACCCGAACGGGGTGGTAAAACCGGTAGTGCATTGGGCTATTTACAATATTTCGCCCGAAAAGCAGGCATTGCCGGAAGGCGTTGTGCGCACGCCCCAGGTCAGCGGCATCGGCACCCAGGCCATCAACCATTTTTATCGCACCGGCTACGATGGCCCCTGTTCCGATGATCATTCCGGCCAACACTACACCTTTAATCTATACGCACTTGATCTGCCGCCCAATTTGGCCGGCGGTCTGAGCGGCGAGGACCTGCGCAAAACCATACAGCGGCATACCCTGGCCTGTGCCGAGTGGACAGGCAAATACCCGGCCTGAACAGGACCAGACCCGCCTGACTACCCACCATGCAGACAACAGCCCGCCGCCAGCCACCCCTTTCCTTTGACAACCCGCTGCAACGGCGGGCTTACCGCGTCTATATGACCATCAAGCTGTTGAGCGGGTTGCTGCTGTTTGCCGCCTTTGCCGTGGACAGCCTGTATTTTGTGGTGGAGGCGCAGCTTGACCCGCTGCAACTGGTGCTGGTGGGTACCACCCTGGAGATCACCATCTTCCTGTTTGAGGTGCCAACCGGCGTGGTGGCCGACACCATCAGCCGGCGGCTTTCAGTAATTATCGGCACGGTGTTGATCGGGCTGGGCTGGCTGCTGCAGGGTTTGCTGCCCGTCTTTTGGGCGATCCTGGCGGCGCAGGTCATCTGGGGCCTGGGGATCACCTTCAACAGCGGGGCGCTGGAAGCCTGGGTGTCAGACGAGGTGGGCATCCAGCGCAGCGACCACGCCTTTCTGCGCGGAGCGCAGTTCCACCAGGTGGGAGCCATCTTTGGCATTGCTCTGGGAACAGCCCTGGGCAGCATTTCCATCGCTCTGCCGCTGGTGGTCAGCGGGGCGCTCTTCCTGCTGCTGGCAGCGGGTTTGATGATCGCCATGCCGGAAAATGGCTTCAGCCCGGCCCAAAACGGCGAGCGCACTTCCTGGAAGAACATGCTGGTCACCCTGCGCAGCGGGGTGAAGCTGGTGCGCGGCCGGCCGGTTTTGCTCTCCATTTTTCTACTCAGTCTATTCTATGGTCTCTACAGCGAAGGCTTTGACCGCCTGTGGGTGGCGCACATGCTGGAGCGCTTTACCTTCCCCCACTTCCAACCGGTGGTCTGGTTTGGCATCCTGCAAGGGGCAGCCATGCTGCTTTCTGCCGGGGTGATCGAATGGGTCAAGCGCCGCCTGGATACCGGTCAATTGAGTCACTTGCTGCGCATTCTCATTTTAACCAGCGGATTGCTGGTGCTGTCATTGGCCGGGTTTGCGGCAGTGCGCAGCCTGTGGCTTTCCATAGGTCTGTTCATCCTGATCACCATCCTGCGCGAAACCAACTACCCCCTGTTCACCGCCTGGACCAACCGCCACCTTGAATCGCAGACCAGGGCAACCGTGCTTTCCATGACCAGTCTGGTGGATGCAGTCGGGCAGATCGGCGGCGGACCCTGGGTGGGCTGGATCGCCCGCCAGGTTTCGATGCAAACCGCCCTGTTGACTTCAGCCGGGCTGCTCTCGCCGGTGCTGCTGGTGCTGGGCAGGCTTCTGAAATTTGAGAAAGCTGCTGAAAGATGCAACTGATACCTCTACAAGCTCGGTATACGGTTTGATCAAACCGCCCTGACGGGCGGCGATTAATGGTCAATGGATTTGATCTGCACCGGCCAGGTGTTTCAACGCACAATGAGCCAGGCGCCAATTCCCAACACCAGCATGCCCAGCAAACGCGACAAGCTGAGCGGGCGCACTTCCAGTCCCAGCCAGCCAAAATGATCGATAAGCGCTCCGATTGCCAGATTGGCAGCCACCATGATCGAGGTTGTGGCAGCCGACCCCATACGCACAATGGCCACATTCAGCGAAGCAATGACCACCAGCCCCAGAAGCCCGGCCATGAGTGCATACCAGGGAGCGTTGCGCCAGGCGCGCAGGTTTCCCCCACCCAAAAATACCAGGATCAATCCTGCCGCCACTGCCCCACCTATATGGATAATGAAGACGCTTTCCATCTGTCCCAGCCGTTGGTTCAAAATGCTGGACAGCGGCGACTGAAAACTGACAGCCACACCGGCAAGCGTGGCCAGGGTAATGGCAATAAATAACTCTGTCATGTGTTTCTCCTGATGGTCTTCTGTACCCGGAAGAAGGCGCCACCATAAATTACCGGGAAAAGTTTTGGCCTTTAGGGCAAAAAAACTGGCGGCAGGGTTTCCTGTCACCAGAGATTGATCTCATTACGTGAGCCAGCCTGTCTGTTTCAATACAGATAATCGCGCAGGTAGCGGCTGCGGGTGGGATGCCGAAGCTTGCGCAGGGCCTTGGCCTCGATCTGGCGGATGCGTTCGCGGGTAACATTGAAATAGCGGCTGACCTCTTCAAGTGTATGATCCTTGCCGTCGATCAAACCGAAGCGCAGTTCCAGCACCTGGCGCTCCCGCTCTGAAAGCGCACCCAGGGCGGATTGCACCTGCTCGCGCAGCATCTCGCGTGCGGCGGCATCCATTGGCTCCAGGGCATCCACGTCTTCAATGAAATCACCCAGCGAGCTGCTGTCTTCATCGCCCACCGGTCGTTCCAGCGAAATGGGTTCATCCGCCGATTGCAGCACGCGCTGCACTTTGGCCGTGGCCCACACCAGCCGCCGTTCAAGGTCAGCCTCCAGATTGTCACCAGTCAGTTGGGCAGCCTTGATGACGGCCACATCCTCATCCTGCAAGAAACCAGATTCCAGGGCCAGTTCCTCATGGGTCGGGTCACGCCCCAGGTCTTGCACCATCTTGCGCTGCACGCGCATCAGGCGGGTGATGGCTTCAAACAAGTGCACCGGAATGCGAATGGTGCGCGCCTGTTCAGCGATGTAGCGGCTGATCGATTGGCGGATCCACCAGGTGGCATACGTGCTGAACTTGAAACCGCGCGTCGGATCAAACTTGTTGACCGCCCGCAGCAAACCGAGGTTGCCTTCCTGGATCAAGTCGAGGAAGGAAATGCCGCGCCCCAGATACCGTTTGGCAATGCTGACCACCAAACGCAAATTGGCACGGATCAACGCCTGATTGGCTTCATCTGCCCGCACAAATACGCCAGACAGATCTTCTGTCAAAACATCTTCAGCAGGCAGGTGTTTCTCAAAGAAAGCAATGCGCGGCAATTGGTCTTTGCGCTGCAAGTGATGCAGCAGGTCTTCCGCCAGAGTGGGCGGCAGCAAATACATATCCAGGAAAATACCGAATATCTGCCGGGCAATGCTGTCCCAGGCGTCATTTTTGCCCCACATGCCGTTATCCAGATAGGAGCGCAGATACGAGGGCTCATCCGCAGTCCAGCCTTCGCGCAGCAATTGCGCTTCGCTCACCATCAGGCTCAGGTCTGGCAGCACCAGACCGCCTGATTTTTGGATGCTCTTCTGATAGGATTTCCAGGCCGATTCCAGCCGTTTGAGGCCGCCGTCTTGCCGGTCGGAGAAAAGCTTCAGCAGGTCGGGCAGGGCGTCATTCTCCAGCAGTTCGCCGATCTTTTCCAGACGTTCCCAGGAATCCAGCATGTCCTGGATCACCACCAGATAGACCATCTGGTCGTTTTCCCACCTTGCGCGCCGATTCTTGCCCCCCTGGGTCGTGATCGATCTGACAATCCGCCGGGCATCAATGCGTGCTGCCAGGCGAAATTCGCTGTCGGCATCCAGCAGGTCGATCTGTCCAATTTCCTTCAGGTACAACCGCACCGGATCTTCCGAGAGTTCAACTGCTATGGAAGGGTCTTCCAGAATTTCCAGAGGATCTTCCACCCGGAAGTCATTTGACCATTCCTTGTTGTCTTCTTCCTTCAGGTTCTCCTCTATAAAAGAGCCTTCCAGGTCATCTTCCCCTTCTTCTACAAACTGGTCTTCGTCCCCGTCCTCATCCATTTCCAGCGGAAAATCATCGCCAGACGCTGTTTTCTTGCCATTTCCGCGCCGCGCTGGTTTGGCCGGCGCCTTGCGGGAAGGCGACCTGGACGATGTTGGAGCTTTGGGCTGTTTTGGCGCCTGAGTCATGTTCATAACTATACCATTACACCGATTATTAATCCAGTTTCAAGGGACGGCCCAAAGCCCGGTTCAAACGCGCCAGGGTCTGGGTATATTGAAAAACAAGTTCCTGATAAGGTGAGGTCTGCATGCCCTCTTCCACTTGCAGGTCAAGCTGAAGATACTGCAATTGCTGCAAACCCTCCTGCACGCGCAGTTTGCGCAGGCGCATGATGGTCAGGATCAGCTCTTCCAGCGATTTTTCGGGGATCAGGGCATCCTTCTGAGCGGTGTTCCGCAGTTCGGCGGCCAGGCTTTCCAGCGACTCCGGTAGATTTTCTGCAAGAAAATCCTGCGGGTCCATGTGGTCTTCTTCAAGCGATTGCTGGATCAAGCGGGCCAGTGCCTGGTATTCTCCCTGCTCAAAATCCTGGGGGGTGAAGCGGCTGAGCTGCTCTTGCTGCAGAACACGGTCCAGAGTATAGAGGGCGTCCGGCATGTGCAGCATTAACTGCAAGGCGTGCGTTTCCATGCCGCGGGCGCGTTGGACTGAATCTGTGGCATGGAGAAGGCTGTGCTGGGCAGGTTGAGCCGCCTGCCTGGCTGATTTGCCCGGTCGGCGCGGGGCAGATGTGGGTCGTCCGGGCAGAAGGGCTTCTTCATCCACCCGCAGCAGACGCGCCAGTCGCTGGCGGTAAGCATCCCGTTCCACGGCGTTGGGCACATCGCGGATGAGAGGCACAACCTGGGCGGCGATATCGCTCTTCACCTTGGGATCTTCCAGATCACGCCCGGCAGCCAGGGTGTTCATCACATGGATCACGATCGGGTCAGCGGCGGCGATCAGACGTTCCCACTCCTGGGGGTCGCGCAGCACGATCTCATCCGGGTCCAGGCCTTCGGGCAGGGTGCATACCCGCAGATCAGCTTCCAGGCGGCCTTCACTGCGCACCAGCCCGCGCGGGTCGAACAGGTGGCTGGCATCCATTTCGGCCGAGCGGTCGAGGGCATGGCGGGCGGTCTCCAGACCGCGCAGAGTGGCCTTTTGCCCGGCCACATCCGGGTCAAGGGCCATCACCATGCGCCGGGTGTAACGCTTCAACTGGCGCAGATGGTGTTCGCTTAAGGCAGTGCCCATCGGCGAAACCACGTTTTCATACCCCGCCTGGTGCGGCACGATCACATCCATGTAGCCTTCCACGATCACCACCTGATCCTGGCTGCGAATGGCCTTGCGCGCCCGGTCCAGGCCATACAGCAACTGCCCCTTGTCGAAAAGGATGGTCTGCGGCGAATTGAGATACTTGGGCACATCCTCCGGGTTGAGCACACGCGCCCCAAAACCGGCCATGCGGCCTTGCACATCACGGATGGCAAACATCAGCCGGTTGCGAAAACGATCATAGAAGCCTTCCCCCTCGCGGCGCTCGCTGAGCAGGCCCGCATCCAGCAGATCCTGGGATGTGTAGCCGCGGGCGGTGAAGTGGTTGAGAGCTGCATCCCAACTGTCGGGGGCATAGCCCAGGCCAAAGGTCTCGATGGTTTCGCGGGTCAGGCCGCGTTTTTCGATGTAAGCCCGCGCCTGCGCCCCTTCCGGCGCCGATAAAAGATAATGACGGTAAAAAATGACCGTTTCTTCCAGCAGCGCCCGCAACTTGTCGGCGCGTTCATCTTCGGCTTTCTTTTGCGGGGTTTGTGGTTCCAGTTCCACACCGGCGCGCTGGGCCAGAATGCGCAGAGCTTCCGGAAAATCGCAGCCCTCTTTCTTCATCACGTATTTGAAAATGTCGCCGCCCTCGTTACACTCGCCAAAGCAGCGCCAGGTTCCCGAATCGGCAAACACGGCAAAGGCCGGGGTTTTGCTGTTGGCATGGAAAGGGCAAAACCCGGTGTAATTCTTGCCAGAGCGGCGCAGGTTGACTGTTTCGCTCACCAGGTCAACAATATCGATCCGTGCTTTGATGTCATCGACAACCGTCATCAGATACACTTGCTTTCAAAATCAGAATGGAATATGGTAACAAGGGTATTATAGACTCGCTGGCCGCGGCTGACAAGCGCGCGCTGCGCATGGCTTTCTCAAAGTTAATTTTCCATTTGTTTCTTTTATTGATGGCACAAGGCCGGACGAAAGACGGTCTGTGCATCACCGAGGTTTCTGCACCCCACCCCTCAAACTCCCCTCCCCGCTAGCTGCTTGACGTGTGATATTCATTCTTTTGCGGGAAGGGGAGCTTCTTGTGCTGTGATGAGCGGCGGCGAAGCCGCCGCTCATCACAGTACGGTTTTTCCCTCCCCCGGCCGGTACGCCAGGAATGAAGATGAATCAATACCGGGGGAGGGATGATGGGAGGGGGTAAATCATCACCGGTATTTTGCACTGATTTGGACTGAATGTATGCCACTGCTTTCGAAAATCTCTTTTGTCAAGCTTTCTTGAGAATGCCATAAGAAAGCCATGAGCACACTGCGGGGCAGAATTTTGTTTTTACTTGAAGCTGCACTTGGCTATAATAGATTGAGAATCCTGTTATCGCGGAGGAAGCAAAAATGAACAAAACCTTCACCAAGGCAATTCATCATTTATCACAACCACTTTCCTTGCTGGCGATCTTGTTGCTGTTCCTGAATGACCACGTGCTGCGCGTGCTGTGGCCGTCCTGGATCACGGGCAAGCTGGGGGACTTCGCCTGGCTGTTCTTTGCGCCTTTTGCCCTGGCGGCGGTGCTGGCTTTGCTTATTCCGCAGTCTGTGCATAAGCATGAGAAGCTGGTGGGGCTGCTGGCTTTTGGGATTGTGGGGGCCGTTTTCTTCCTGGGTAATTCCTTTGCTGTGACACATGAATTCGTCCTGACTTTTTTGGTTGAGCTACTGCCTTTCCCGGTGCAGATAATCCGCGATCACACAGATTTGATCGCGTTGTTTGCCATGGTCCCCGCCTGGCGGATGTGGCAGGACGAGGCCCCGCAGCTGGTGATCGACAGATCGAGGAGTGCAGTGCTGTTGTCAGTTGCTGCTTGTCTGACGATCGCAACTTCTCCCCCGATCGAGAATTATGGGATCAATTGTTTGTATGTTGAGGAAAACCGGATCATTGCTGTTTCTAATTCTAGAAGTTTTGCCAGTCAGGACGGGGGGATGTCATGGGATTTGATGCAGGAAGATGCTATTTTTGAAGATTGCTGGGAAGTCGCTCGGGATGAGAATGGGATTGTTGCCGACCCGGATGATGAAAACACGCTGTTTCGAATGAACAGCAGGAAGCGCTTTGAGGTGTCGGAAGATCAAAGCCAAACATGGCAGGAAGTCCCCGGGCTGCGTATGTCCTCTGATGCGGCGATGGCGTTCATCAATAAAGGCAGTGCAGGTTCTTTGATTTATGAGCCGGGGCCATTCCAGGTGGTACGGGATCCGCAGACAGGGAATTTGATATTTTCTATGGGGCAGGATGGTGTCGTGGTGATGACATCGGGAGGCCATTGGGAAGCGGTAACCGTTGGTGAATACGGAGTGAAAAAATACTCTTTTGAGGAAATGTTAAACTTGTTGATTGGGGAATTCTTATTGGCATTTGAGGTTTTCCTGCTGGTCTTTATCATGCTATATCAGATTAAAGTCCATAGTTTTTATGAGGCCATTCCAGTATTCTTCTTATGGGTGGTTTGGGGTTTTGTAACCTGGATGCGGCCTGCGTGGAATTACAGTTTTGGATTATTGATTCAACGAACTGGATTGGCATTCGTTGGTGTGATTGGTTTGTATGCTATGCTCACCTGCCATGCGCGCCTGCGTGAGAAATATACTGGCGGATTGAGAGTTGCTTTGCTAAGAATCTCTGCAATCTGCGGGGGTGTTTTCTTGCTGCCTTATGTTTTGTGGGGGTTCGATATCATTCATCAGTATGAGACCGCTATGATCGCTGGGCTGGTGCTGGGGGGATTAGCGATCATCGCTGGTATCGTCTGGATGTTGAAAATACCGATAGAGTTGAAGGAACCAGTAGAGGATGTGCCCGCGCCCGAAGAACCGGTTGCAGTCGAAGAAATAGAGGATACAAATGAAGATTGAATCTTTTGCCACCGAACATTTTTTCGCGAAGTATGAATTTACCACCCCGTACCAACTCTGCAACTCGGATTGCGAGACGGTCACGGTGGCAGAGCTGCTGGCGATGGCAAATATGCCGATGGAAGAATTTGGACGCCTGCCACTGGGTTATACCGAGTCTTTGGGGCATCCGCTGCTGCGGCAGGAGATCGCCGCCGCGTTTCAGGGCGTGACGGCGGAGGATGTGCTCATTTTGGGGACACCCATCGAGGGCATTTATCTGGCAGCACGCGCCATGCTTGACCCCGGCGATGAGGTGATCGTCCTTTCCCCGGCTTATGATGCTCTGGTCAATATGTTCGCACATGTGGCCGGCGCGCAGAACGTGCGCAAATGGGCGTTTGCTCCTGAAGAAGGCTGCTGGTCGCTGGACCTGGAGCAGTTGAAAACCCTCATCACGCCAAAAACGAAGCTGCTGGTGGTCAATTTTCCGCATAATCCCACCGGATACCTGCCCACGCGCGCTTTTCTGGATGAGCTGATCAGTATTGTTGAGGAATACGGCCTGACCCTTTTCTGCGACGAGATGTATTACGGGTTGGTGCATTCCGGTACAGCGCCCATCCCCTCGCTGGCCGAGCTGACGGAACGCGTTGTGGTGCTTTCCGGCCTGTCCAAGACCTATGGCCTGCCCGGGCTGCGCAGCGGGTGGCTGATCATACAGGATGCCGCGCTGCGCGAGAACATCGTCAATTGGAAGTTCTATACCAGTATCTGCCCGCCCGCGCCGACAGAGTTTCTGGCGCAGGCAGCCTGGCAAGCACGCGATCAGTTTCGTGACCGCAGCATTGCCCAGATTGAGGCCAATCTTGGCCTGGCGGAAGCCTTCTTCAGCCGCTGGCCGGCATTGTTCACGTGGCGGCGTCCACTGGCGGGGTCGGTTGCTCTGGTAGGGATGAACGTGCCCTCGGTGACGGATTTCGGCGCAAAGATGGCAGAAGAGGCAGGGGTACTCATCCATCCGGCAGTCACTCTGGGCGGCGATGACCGGCACATGCGTATGGGCTTTGGGCGCGCAGGTTTTGCTGAGGCGTTGGCGAAGTTTGAGGCGTATTTGCAGGCGATGGAGGAAGAAAATGAAACCAGAAGTTGTCAATATCAAAAATAAGTTCAGTCTGTTTGCCGAACAGTGGAGTCCGAAGATCATCGGCGAGATGAATGACTCGTACGTCAAGATCGCCAAGCTGCAGGGCGAGTTTGTGTGGCATCATCACGAGCATGAAGACGAGATGTTCCTGATTATCCAGGGCAGTCTCACCATCCGCCTGCGGGAACGCGACCTGGTGGTGAATGAGGGTGAGTTTGTGATCATCCCGCGCGGCGTGGAGCATATGCCGGTGGCTGAAGAAGAGGTGTACCTGATGATGCTGGAGCCAAAGACGACGGTCAATACCGGCAATGTGGAGAGCGACCGCACGGTGGAGGCAGACTGGATTTGAAGACTTCATCTATGGTGTAAAATGCGAGGTTGATATGACACAAAAAGTGATCCTTTATGGCGGTTCAGGCGGCATTGGCTCAGCCACAGCCCGTCTGCTTTATGCCCGCGGTGATCAGCTGCACCTTGTCGGGCGGGACGAAAACAAACTTGCTGCGCTGGCCGATGAACTGGCCGCCAGCTATACCCCTGGCGATGTAACTGACCCAGATTTGTTTGCTCGCGTGGCGGAGGATGCCGGCAATGTGGTTGACGGTCTGGTGTATGCAGTGGGTACGATTAATTTGCGGATGCTGCCGCGCCTGAAGGCAGAAGATTTTTTGTATGACTTTCAGGTAAATTCCCTGGGAGCAGCACTGGCCGTGCAGGCAGCCCTGCCTGCCTTGAAAAATAGCGAGAGCACAGCTTCAGTGGTTTTGTATTCCAGCGTGGCTGTGCAACAAGGCTTCACCTTCCATGCCTCGGTGAGCATGGCCAAGGGGGCGGTCGAAGGGTTGACCCGCTCCCTGGCTGCTGAACTTGCCCCCAAAGTGAGAGTGAATGCAATTGCTCCCTCCCTGGTGCGGACACCTCTGGCCAGCTCTTTGCTGGCCAATGACAAGATGACCGAAGCCATTGCCGCCATGCATGCCATTCCCCGCCTGGGCGAGCCGGAAGACTTTGCTTCCCTGACGGCGTTTCTGCTTTCGCCTGAATCTGGCTGGATCACCGGCCAGGTAATTGGTGTGGATGGCGGGCGTTCCAGCCTGCGCATTAAAAGCTGAGCGTATTCTTTGATGGCAAAAATGCGCAAAAAGTCTGACATGCCGCAAAAGGTCTGTGCAGTGTGCGGACGGCCATTTACCTGGCGCAAGAAATGGCGCAGCAACTGGGATTCAGTGGTGTATTGTTCCGAACGCTGCCGCAGTATTGGGACGCGCTTCCAGTCCTAGGGCGATGCAGGCAATCAAAATGAGCAAGATGGTGACCAGCTGGACCAGGACAGCAATGGCGCCGACTTTTTACAGGCATTTCAGGTCTTTTTTGTTGGGGATAATGAGATCGTCGTCATTTTTTCTTCATAGAATAGTTTCAGGTTGATTTCACTGTTTCCGGGGTCATGTCATACGCGAAAGCCGAAAAAACGGAGACGAGGGAGAATAACAAGCTCAGTGCCCACCATTTTCTTCCCTGCGCGCCAAACGCAACAGATCGCGCGCCAGCATAGGGAACCATACCAGATAGAAAATACCCATCACAGGCTGGATCAAGCCCTCGATTCCAGGCACAAACGGATGCAGCAAATGCTGGAAGAGATCAAGCCCATTGCCCAACAAGCCGCTGATGGCGGTCACCTTGCTGAAATTCTTGCCGCGCAGCATAACGAAAGAAATAAGCACGCCCGAACCTTGCAGCAGGATGCCGCCCAGATAGCCGCCAGTGGAGTTCCACAGATCACTTGCCAGAACCGCCTCGCCAGCCGACAGCAAATGCGAACGCTGGGCTTCGCTTGTTGCGGCAGCATACAAATCACTGAGGTGCATCATCGAAAAACTGGAGTGGGTGGCAAAGGCCACAGCAACTCCCACCAGCACCATCATAGTCGAAAACAGGGCTATGGTGAAATTCTGCTTGCGCAGGGCAAAATAAATCGCCGGTATCCAACCCAAATACAAGGCGATCAACACCAGACTGGAGAAATCATCGCGCAACAAACCAACCAGTCTGTTCTCGTGGTAAACGGTGAAAAACTCCAGCACAGTGGCAGGCCGAGGGCCCAGATTCAGGGCAACAGTTCCTACCAGCAGCGCCAGCACGGCTGCCAGTTGCAGCAGGGCGGCAATCGCTCCAATTTTGTAAATGCTTTTTAAATTCATTGTCGGGTTTGCATTCATGTCTTGTTCCATTTTTACCTCAGTGAGCACAAAATGTATGTTTGATTTTGAAGCCTTTGTTGTCAATTTTTGGTTAAATCGTATGCAAAAGAACTGAACAGCGAAAAGACTGGCAGGCCGAGATCAAGGATCAAAAACGAAAATCCGCTGACCGCCAGCATGGCTTGCGGGAAGAAATGACCCAGCAGCCAGCTTCCCGGGAACCAGAGTGCCATTAATACCAGTGACCCGGGCCAAAATCCAGCCAAAAATCGCAGTTGTTTTGTCCATTTGTTGAACCAATCCAAACGCACCGCAAAACTGCCCACTGCCGCTGCGGCAATGCCGCCACTGAATACAGGCACAAATCCGCCACCCGTCAGCAGCATCACCACGGATAATGCCAGCAGACCCAGGCCGCCTCGTTTGCGTTGAAGAAAGGCTGAGGCCCAGATGACAGTAAACAAACCGGCAATCACTGCCAGGATGCCGGAGACCAGCAGATTGGGGAAGATGGTCATGGCTGGCAGGCAGGCATGCCATACGGTCTCAGGCTGGCAGGGCCAACCAATAGCCTGGATCAGCATTGCATCCGCCTGAACGCTGCCCTGAAGCAGTTCAAAGATGCCATGCAGCATGCCAAGCAAACCGGCGTAGACACCCACAGCAACGCTGGTGATGTGAATGGCGCTTTTTCGTTTCATCATATCGCCGTGTTGAGCAGAAAGAGAACAGCCACACTGGCAACTGCCATAATAGCCGGGGCAATTTGATGAATGGTCAACAGCAATGCATACGGCTGTTTATCCAGGCTCATCAGTGCGCCAGTGACAAACAGGGCGATCACCGCCAGAATGGCGACAACCAACAGGAAAACAACCAGGGGCGAGACGCCGGTGGTTTTAAAGCCTTTCGCCATTTGAATGGCGGCTAGCACCACTGCGCCCAGGGCAATCAATTTGTGGATAGTGAAGATACCCGTGTTGTAGGGCTTGCCCATCTTGCTCAGCCACATGCCGGAGGCAAGGGTGAACAGAAAGAGGATACCGGGCAAAATGAATTTGGGAAATGTGATCATGAAGCATTCCTTGTTGATTTTCTTGTGAAAACCATTACAGCCGCAGGAGGCGCAAACCCGTGAGGATGTGCCACACCATATAGCACAGACCAGCGGCAGCGATGAAGACCACCGCAAGGGTGGGGACAAACAGGACGGTGGCGCAATACAAAAGGTCGAGACCGCTGGCGAGGAGGCCAAAGATGGCGGCAGCTTTGTTGAAATTGACACTGTACAGCATGAGGATGGCAAACACCAACCCGGCAGACGCGATGAGGAACAGGCTGAGGGTCATCAGGCTGCCCTGGTATGCGCCGGACGCGCCGCCCCTGGCCAGCAAGACTTCGCCGGCTGCTTCGAGGGCGGCCTGTTGTGCGCTGCTGGCAGCAGCATACTGCCGGCTGAGAGAGAACATGGGCAGGGCATTGTTGGCAGCAAACCCGAAAATCATCCCGGCCAGGTATACTGCCAGGGCAGCAGTGACTGCTTTTGTGTACTTCTGCCAAAGCACCATTGTCAACCCGGCAAACATCAACCCAACCAGCAAGGAATTGAGCAAGTCAAATATCGCCAGGAAGCTCAATCCGAGCAAGGGTTTATCTTGCAGCAGGAGGAACCATTCCGCCGCGCCGACGGGGATGTCATTGGCAGAAAAAAGGTCAATTTCAGCGCCGATGTTACGGCGGAAAAGAATGCCGGCCAACAGGGCAGCAATGCCGCCCGCCTTGATGAGCATTTTTTGTCTTGAGGTTGCATTCATCGATCAACCTGCCTTTCGCAGTTTGCACTGGATGTCAGCCGCAAAGCCGGACACGTAGGTCAACAGGATCATCGCCCAGCCGCCGCCAAAAACCAGGCTCCAGCAGATGGCGAGCACGGTATCAGCATCCGTGATGTTGAAGCCGGGCACGCGGCCGGTGATGGCAATGTACAACCCTGTCAGGAAACTGACCACCGAGATCGACAGGGTAAATGGCCAGATCTTGCCCAATGCCGGGCGGATTTTGTCCGGCAGCACTTTCTTCCACCAGGTGAGGGGTTTGTTGATGCGGGTCGCCACACCCCAGGCAGGCAGGAAGAAAACCAATTGTGCAGCCCCGCCGCCTACCAGAAACAGAGCCACGAACAGAAGGATGAAGACCATAGCGCCGCCCTTCTTGTGAACGAAACCAACCGACCAGACGGCTATGGTAATGCTGACCAGGATGGCAAGCAGGCCGGTAAGCAGGAAATTAGGAACAAGGGTGAAAGCCCCTTCTCCTCCCCATTCCCATTGGATGTGGTCCGGGCCAATGGCATTGATGCCAACACCGCCGGTGGGGGTATTGCCTTGCAGCACTTCAAAGATGCCATGATTGAGGCCGCTGATGGCCAGCATGATGCCAATGACGGCAACGATGATACGGGTTGAGTGGTTCATTTCTTACTCCGGTTACAATACATTATGATTCCCGTGACGAGCAGGCCGATTTCCAACAAGCCTGAGAGGATCAGACCAGGGCCGGTGCCCCACATGCCCAGTCCGACGACAGGTGAATATTTAAGCAACAGCGGCAGGTCGGGCAAATGTACGATGAAATCCAGTACCCAGTGGCTAAAAACTACCAACCCGATCATGCCGCCGGTGCGCACGTCGCGGTAAACCAGCCAGGAGATACTGGCCGCGGCCAGCGACCATACGATGGACATGAGTAATCCGTGCGACCAGGGAATATAGCCCGGAACGATGATGCGAATCCCATTTTCAAAAGTTGTTTCGGAGACAGCGAATTTTTCGATACCCATTGCTGCGAAACCAAAGCAAAGCAAATCCAGTGTTTCGCTGGCAACCAGCAGTGCGCCCAAAGGTGCCTTTGGGGCGATTTTCTTGGCAGCAAATGCAATACCGAAATGACCAGGGCCCATGTTTTCTGTCTCTTTGTCAGTTTTCTTGTTTACAGTTTGCAACTTTATTCACTATAATCATAGTGGAATACAGCAGTTTTTACGATGGCCTTTCCTGCAAAAAATATGACTTTTGGTGTAAACCGCGCAAGGATATGATATGTCTGTTGATGTTTCGTCTGCCCCTATCACGGTGTCTGTAACCGTGCTTAACCAAATGTTCCTGTATCTCCAATCGCTGGGAATAGAAATTGACGGGTTCTTAAGATCAATCGGCGTTGATCCGCAGAGCGTCAAATCGCCAGACACCTACCTGCCGATCGAGACCTACCTGCACATCCAGGAATCAGCGGCGGAGCATACCCATGACCCCTGTTTTGGACTGCACATGGGGGAATTTGCCGAAGCGGGCAGCTGGTCCATCCTCGGTTACATGATGATGAACTGCAAGACCCTGGGTGAGGCTTTCGAAAAATCAGGCCGTTACATGCGCATCATCGGCAATTTGATCGAAGGCAGCGCGCACATCAGATTTAACAAAGTCAAAGTCGTCCTGGATACCCCGCCGTATGCGCCAAAGATGTCAAGGCATTGTTTTGAATCCACCATCTCCAGCAGTGTGCGTATGATGCGCAGCCTTTCGGGCAGAGATCTGTGCCCGCTTGAAGTAACCTTTATTTATCCCCCGCCAGAATCTGCTGCTGAATATGAGCGCGTGTTCAAGTGCCCGGTGCTGTTTGGGCAAAAGCACAATTCCTTCACCATCGAGATGGGCCTGGTCAATGTGCCGGTGTTAATGTCCAATCCCGAGCTGCTAGCCTACTTTGAACGTTACGCCCAGGAATTCATCGCCGGGCTGGAACGTAAGGATGCCACTACCCGGGCTGTAACAAAGATCATCCTGGCCAACCTGGATGACGAAAGCCTCTCGATACGCAAAGTAGCCAACGAAATGGCGATGAGCGTGCGCACCCTGCAGAATCGCCTGGCCGAAGAAGATGTGGTTTTCAGCGACCTGCTGCAGGATATCCGTCAGCGGCTGGCCAAACGTTACCTGAACGAAGACTACACGGTGGAACAGATCACCTACCTGCTCGGCTTTTCGGAACCCAGCACTTTCCGCAAAGCATTCAAGAAATGGATGGGGGTAACTCCGCGTGAATATCGGGAGCAAAGCTTGTCAACCCTCGCCTAAGAGAAATCACAGCGAAGGCTTCTCTTATCCCGATTCTAATGAACCATGAGCATCAAAGGCGCCAAAATCAGGAGACACACGATTAATGGACAAAATCCCACCAGAAAAAAACCCCGGCCTGGCCATGATGGAATCCGGAGACCTGACAGGAGCCAAAGCTGCCTTTGAACAGGCGCTGGCTCTGGACGAGGACATCTTTGGCCCGGACAGCGCCGAGGTAGCCGCTGATGCCCGCTACCTGGGCAATGTACTCTGCCGGCTGGGTGATTTTACCGCTGCCAGGCCATTGTTTGCCCGCGCCCTGCGCATCAGCCAGACCCTGTTTGGCAAGGATTCAGCGGAAAGTGCAGTGGATGCCGGCAACCTGGGCGCTGTGCTGCAAGAACTGCACGATCTGCCCGCCGCCCTTGAGCATTTTGAACTGGCCTTGGGCAACGATGAAGCCGCCCTCGGCCCACACCATCCCCAGGTAGCCCTCGACCTGAACCGCATCGCCGGCTTGCTGGTCGAGATGGGCGACCTGGCCGGGGCCATTACCCTCTACCGGCGGGTGCTGGTCATTGACGAGGCGGCCTTTGGCCCCGAAAGCCTGGATGTCCTCGAGGATCTCAATCAGCTTGGCCTGGCCCTGCTGCGCCAGCAGGAACTGGACGCGGCTCTGGAGATTCTGACGCGCATGGCCGGTGTGACGGAAAAGCACTTTGGCAAAAACCATCCCCAAATGGCAGTGATTCTCAATCGCCTGGGCAGTCTGTACCAGGCCAAAGAAAACCTGCCAGCAGCTGAGCGCGTGTATCGCCAGGCGCTGGAGATTGACCAGGCCGCACTGGGCAAGCCGCATCAGGCCCTGGCCCGGGATTGGAACAACCTGGGGGTGGTGTTTGAAAAAATGGGGGACCTGCCTGCTGCAACAAAGGCTTACCGCCGGGCGCTGGACAACCTGGAAGGCCTGCTGCCAGAAGATCATCCCTTCCTGCATGGGATGCAGCAAAACCTGGCCCGCCTGGCAAAAGGAGGTTGAAGATGCGTTGGCAACGACAGGACGGCTATTTCATCAGCACCGAGAAAGATTTGTTATCCATTGATGTGATCCACGGATATATCTCGCGCTCTTATTGGGCGCCCGGCCGGCCGCGGGAAGTGGTGCAGTCCAGCATTGAAAATTCTACCCTGTGCTTCGGGGTGTATGCCCCGGATGGAACCCAGGTGGGTTTTGCGCGTGTGGTCAGTGACCTGACTACCATGTACTGGCTGGGGGATGTTTTTGTGCTCGAAGAGCACCGCGGCAAAGGCCTGGGCAAGTGGCTGGTGGACTGCATCGTTCATCTGCCGCAATTGGAGAAATTAAGCGGGCTGCTGGCCACCCGTGATGCGCATGAACTGTATGCCCAATACGGTTTCAAGGTGCCTGATGATGCCCGGCTTTTTATGCGCCGCAAGCTGGAATGAAACCAGGTCTTTAGGAACAACAATGCCGCATACTCGATATGGGGACCAAAGAGCCATGAAACCCCTGGAAACTGGCTGTCAAAAAAATGCTATACTGGAAGTGAACGGAATGAGAAATCAATCAGCCCATGCGCTGGGATCAATATAATAAATGGAGGGTACCAAGGTGAGTGAGGAAAGAATGGATCATGACATGACGCCTGAATTGCTGCCGGAAGAAGTTGCCGACCTGGAATCACCCCAAAGCGAGCTGCCCCCGCCAGTGATGAACATCTCCTCGGAAAAGGTGGAAGTCGTCCAGAGCAGTGCGCACGCAGTGACCGCCCAGGAAGTTACCCTTTTTCAAAGTGCGTCGCAAATCATGAATGCCGGCCATGTGGAGGCCAGCATGAGTGCGATAGCGCAGGCTACCAGCCAGGAATTGGATATGAACTATGGGGCGGCGGGCATGGTGAAAACCGGAAACGCCCATCTGAAAGCCTCTTCGGCAGGAATTGTGATGGCCGATGACGGGGTGAACATGGACCTTTCCCGCTCTCAGGCCATTTTGACCCGCGGCAACGTGCTCATGGAACAATCAATGGCCGGGGTGGTAGTGGCCCGCAAGGTCAAGGCAGAAAAAAGCAATATTATTTTTCTGGTCTCTGGCAAGGTTGAAGGAGACGTGAAACCCTTTTTTGGACCGCGTGAATCATTGCTCTTTGGCATCATGGCCGGCATTGTGGGGGGCATCCTGGTGCTGACCGGCCATTTGTTCAAGGGTTTGCGAAACCCGCCTGGCAAAAAAACCGCAAAGCAAATTGAACTAGATCAAGACTGATCTTTCAAATGAAGGACAGCCCGCCAACTGTTATCTGCAAACTCAGTTGGCGGGCTGTTTTGTCTTCAGGCCAGCAATTCTCCTTTGAAAATGATCACTGCCTGGCCGCGCAGCAGCACCCGCTCGGCAGACAGTTCCACTTCCAGTTCGCCGCCGCGGGCCGAGGCCTGATAAGCCGAGAAAACTGTCTTGCCCAGGCGGGCAGCCCAATAGGGGGCCAGATAGCAGTGCGCCGATCCGGTAACCGGGTCTTCATTGATGCCGGCATACGGCGCAAAGAAACGCGAGACAAAATCAAAATCTGCGCTGCGGCTGGTAACGATCACCCCCCGGCCGGTATCGGCCGCAGTCAGTCTGGCAAAATCAGGCGTCAGTTGGCGCAGCAGAATTTCTTCTGCCAGTTCAACCAGCAGCCGGCCCTCCAGGGCTTCCACTGACAGAACATCGGCAGCATGCAGGCCCAGCGCCTCCAGGATTGCGCCTGGCGGGTCAATGGGGCTGGTCGCGCGGACCGGGAAATCCAGTTCGATCTTCTCCCCACGCCGGGCGGCGGTCAGCAAACCGCTACGGGTGAAGAATTGCACGGTTTGCCCGGCTACAAGTTCGCCGCGCTGGGCCAGCACAAAGGCCGAAGCCAGGGTGGCGTGGCCGCACAGGTCAATTTCAATGGCCGGGGTGAACCAGCGCAAGCGGTAACCATCGCCCTCCGGCAGCAAAAAAGCTGTTTCAGACAAATTCATCTCGCGGGCCACTGCCTGCATCCAGGCATCCGGCCGGGCGTTAGGCAGCAGGCAAACCGCGGCCGGGTTGCCGCGGAAAGGCTGACTGGTAAAAGCATCCACTTGATACAAAGGGAGGGCAGGGGTCATGATCTTCTCCATTATGGGATTTTAGCACAGGATTCTCACGTCACATTCTATCGCAAAACTGTATAATAAACGCACAGCAAGGAGGCTCTCCATGATCGATTCTTCCTTCCCTTTGATCGATTTGCACCGCCACCTGGACGGTAATATCCGCCTTGAAACGGTGCTGGAACTGGGACTGCATTACAATTTGCCGCTGCCCGCCGCCGATCTGGAAGAGCTGCGCCCTTATGTGCAGGTCAGCGAACCCAAGCCCAGCCTGCTGGCTTTCTTCGAGAAATTCCACTGGCCCATGGCCATTCTGAAGGACCTGAACACTGTGCGCCGGGTGGCTTATGAAAACGTGGAAGATGCTGCGCGCGAGGAGATTGCCTACATCGAATTGCGTTTCAGCCCGTGGTTCATGGCCGAAAGCAATCAACTCAACCCGGCAGGTGTCACCGAAGCCGTGGTGGACGGGGTGCAGGCCGGGCAGCGGGATTTTGGGGTCAAAACCAATCTGATCGGCATCCTCAGCCGCACCTATGGCACCGAGATCGCCTGGAAAGAACTGGAAGCCCTGCTCAGTCAGAAAGAACATATCACCGCCCTCGACCTGGCCGGAGACGAAGTCAATTACCCGGCCCGCCTGTTTGCAGACCATTTTGCCAAAGGCCGGGATGCCGGCTGGCAGATCACTGTGCATGCCGGGGAGGTGGATGGCCCCGAAAGCATCTGGCAGGCGCTGCGCGAGCTGGGGGCGGTGCGCATCGGGCATGCCACCCGTGCCCCGCAAGACCCTGCCTTGATGGATCATCTGCTGCAAAATCACATCGGCATCGAGGTCAGCCTGACCAGCAATGTGCAGACCAGCGTGGTGGAAAGCTACACCGCCCACCCGCTGCGCCAGTTTTTGCAGTTTGGCCTCCTGGCAACATTGAACACCGATGACCCAGGCATCAGCGGGATTGACCTGCGCCATGAGTATGAGGTTGCCGCCCCGGCTGCCGGGCTTTCGCCGGATATGATCCACCAGGCGCAGCGCAATGCACTTGAGGCAGCCTTTCTCTCCTCGCAGGAAAAACAGGCTTTACTGGCAGCCGCGTCGTTCTGATGCCTGCCAGAAAATTCATGCCGGACTTACAATTGCAAGGATTTCAATCAAACCGACACCTCGATCAACTCGCTACGGTTTGCTAAAAAACAACCGCCAGAGTGAATCTTCTGGCGGCTGATGCGTGTTCAAACTGAAAAGGCAAAAAGCACAGGCTGATTAGGCCAACCCAAAATGACGGTCAGTCACCCGGTCACGCAAGTCAGTGGGGTAAAGCACCAGCAGAATTTGCGAATCTTCCATGTCTACATTTTCCCAGCGGTGGGGCAAATGAGACTCAAACAGCAGACTGTCGCCCGGGTTGAGCAGGTAAGGCTGGCCATCAATCGTATACAAAATCCGCCCATTCAGGCAGTAAACAAATTCATAGCCGGTATGCACGATGGGCATGGCGCCGCTGCCGCCGCCTTTCTGCAAGGTGACTACCAGTGGTTGAACCGCCCTGGTGGCCAGCCCGGCGCCCAGGTCTTGCAGCAAGGCTTTCTCGATCTCGGTATGCGGCCGCTCCGCAAGCGGGGTGTGAACCACGTATTTCTGTTCCATGTCGGGCTTGAAGAAAGCGGTAATGGGCACCTTGAGCGCCTCGGCCAGTTGCTGCAAGGTGCTGACGCTGGGCGAAGTTTTGCCATTCTCGATCAGGCTGAGGGTGTTCACCGCCAGCCCGCTTTTCCCGGCCAGCCCGCGGATGGAAAGACCACGCTCGCCGCGCAGCGTCCTCAGGCGTTTGCCAACATTGATCTCGATGTGCTCAATGTCAAAGCGCAGCGATGTTTCGTCAAGGTTCAACTCGCTGGCGACTCCATCGCTTTTCTCTACATGTCGTTTTGGCATGCTTCCCTCCAATTCTTGCTGCCATAAGCGTATATCATATTTATGTTTTGATAATTGGCAAACTTCACCCAAAATTATAGTCAATTCTTTAATGGATGTCAATTTAATTGAGTTTTTTGCTTCAAAATCGGCACCCGTAAATTTTGCAAAAAGGCTTACAATTTGGTATAACTGGGCTTATTACAGTTCATTCGGAGTCACGCCGGGGAGGCCACCATGTTTCGAAAAACTGCACCACCCACACCCATCGCTTCAGCACCCACAGAGCGGGTTACTTCTGTGCTGGGGCCGGGCATCCATTGGAAAGGCAACCTGCGCGGCAGTGGCGGCATCCGCATTGAAGGCACGTTTGAGGGAGAAATTGGCATCAAAGGGCTGGTGGTGGTGGGTGAAACCGGGCGGGTCACATGTGAAAATTTGAGCGCCAATACCGTCATCATCGCCGGGGCGGTGCGCGGCTCGATCACCGCAGAACGGCTGGAGATCCGCTCCTCCGGTCAGGTTTGGGGGGATGTGACTGTCAATGCCTTTGCCACCGAGGAAGGCGCTTTCCTGCGTGGTCAGGTACGCATGGAAGAACAGGTCAACCTGAAACTGGAACCGCCGGAAGGCGAAACAGGACCAATAGAAACCGAAACAAAGTCTGATTGAACAATCTGTCTCTGATATGAAGTAAAGGAATGTGGTATGAAATCTCCGGCTCATTTTCGTTTATTGTTGGTTGGGCTGCTGGCTGTGATGCTTTTGTCAGCCTGCGCTGCGGGTCAGCTTTCTACCCCGCCATCACCAGATGAAACTGGAGATTGTGAACTGGAATGCCTGAACGAAAGCAGCCTGGAATCCCTGAAAAGTTACCGTCTCAAACTGCACCAAACCACCCGTTGGGAAATGGATGGACAACCATTTGAAGAAACCCGTATCATCCTTCAATCAGCAACCCATTCTCCGGTGGAAATGATGCACATCAAGCAATTTCTGTATACTGCCGAAACGGGCATTATACCGGTTAGCACAGACCAATACCGCATGGGTTCACAAACATTCTCATCAGAAAGCCGCGACGGGCGGGAGGTATGCCGGGTTTTTGATCTGCACACCTCTCCCCTGCGCGAGCAAGGCATCTTCGATCCCGCCGTCTTCTTCATCGATTCCATCCAGAAGTTGGAAAAACGGGCCGACGTAGTGAATGACGTAGTCACCAATCGTTTTCAGGTCAGCGGCCTGCGCCTCCCGCTGGAAGATATCGAGCAGGAATCCGCCACGCTGTGGGTCGCCCAAAATGGCGGCTATATCGTGCGCTTCGTGGCCTCTGCCCGCGGCCAGCAATTGCTGGATGGGGAAAAAATAGCTGTATCTGTGGACTGGGAATTTGATCTGACAGATGTCAATCAGAAATTTGAAATCATCCTTTCTCCCGACTGCCAGCAGCAGAAAGCAATGTTCGACTCTCTGCCCATCCCGCCATCGGCTGTGGAGGTGGAGTTAATGGATAATTTCCTCACTTTTTCCACACCGGACTCCTCCGAATCTACTGCCGATTTCATCCGCCAGGGAATGCAGGCAGATCAATGGATCAATATTTTCGATCATGTAGATGAAACCGAGGGAATGTATATGCTGCAATTTCTCAAGGGTACCGATATCGTGGATGTACTCGTAAGCAGACCCCGCGAAGGCGGGGCATACGTCACATTTTCCCAGCGCCCGCAATAATGCGGCTATGGGCATGCGCTTCCAGCGCCATTTTCATAGTAGAATCAACGCCATGGACAACCAAAAACTCCCCCGTATCAACATGTCTTCACCCGATTTGACCGAGGCGGAACGCCAGGCGGTTCTTGATGTTGTGGAAACCCGCTACCTCAGCATGGGGCCGCAGGTGGAAGCATTCGAAAATTCTTTTCGCAAGACGTTTGGTTTCAAACATGCCATTGCGGTCAATTCCGGCACAGCCGGCCTGCACCTGTGCGTGCGGGCAGCAGGCATCGAGGCAGGCGACCTGGTGGTGACCACCCCGTTTTCCTTTGTGGCTTCCAGCAATGTGCTCCTTTATGAAAAGGCCGTGCCGGTATTTGTGGATGTTGATTCCCAAACCGGCAACATGGATGTAGAAATGGCCGCCGCAGCCGTGCAAGATCTGCAGTCCGGCGGCCATGCTGCCCGGCGCTGGCTGCCGCGCCGCGGGGCAGACAACCCGGGCCGCGTGAAGGCCATTCTGGCAGTGGATGTTTTTGGCCAGCCGGCAGATTATGATGCCCTGCGGGCCATCACCGACCGGGCCAGCCTCAAGCTGATCGAAGATTCCTGTGAGGCGCTGGGATCAACCTACAAAGGCCGCCCGGCGGGCAGCCTGGGCGATTGCGGCGTGTTCGCTTTCTACCCCAACAAGCAGATCACCACCGGCGAAGGTGGTTTGATCGTTACGGATGATGACCAGGCAACCGAATTCATGCTGGCTATGCGCAACCAGGGCCGGGCTCCCGGTGACACCTGGCTGCAACACACCTACCTGGGCTACAATTACCGCCTGGATGAGATGAGCGCCGCCATTGGCGCAGTGCAAATGTCCCGCCTGGAAGAGCTGCTTCAGGCGCGTGAACAGGTGGCAGGCTGGTATAACCAGCGCCTGGCGCAGATGGCCGGGGTGGAAATTCCCCACGTCCTGCCGCAAACCACCCGCATGAGCTGGTTCGTATATGTGGTGCGGTTTTCCTCCGCAGCACAGCGAGACAGCCTGGCCGGGCTGCTGGCCGAGCGCGGCATACCGGTGCGCCCCTATTTTGCTCCCATTCATTTACAGCCTTACATGATCGAGCAGTTTGGCTTTCAGCCGGGCGATTTTCCGGTCACCGAAGACCTGGGAGCACGCGGCCTGGCGCTGCCTTTTTCGGGCAGGATGACCGAAGCAGAAGTGGAGTACGTCTGCCAGACATTAGCCGCAATCGTATAGCAAAGAAGAGTTGATGAACACTCCCGCAACCGAGGTGTTTTACCCTCCCCGCCGAAAAGGACTGATTTTGCACATTGGCGCAGCCCTGCTGCTGGCAGGCGCCAGCGCGGTGTGCTTCTGGCAGCTTTCCAGGCTGGAGGCGCAGGCCAGTTTCCTGTGGCTTCTGCTGGCAGGCCTGGTTCTGCTTTCTCCGCTGCCGGTGGTGTTGTACAACATCTTCGCTCTGGCCAGGGCCAGGTACACCCTGGAACGGGAGGGCCTGCGGCTGCGCTGGGGCCTGAGAGGTGAGGATATCCCATTGCAGGACATCGAATGGCTGCGAGATGCCCAGGATTTGGGCTTCCCCCTGCCCTTGCCGGTACCGCATCTTCCAGGCGCCATTCTGGGCTCGCGCAGCGTGGAAGGCCTGGGCAGGGTTGAATTCATGGCGTCTGATGCCAGCAATTTACTGCTGCTTGCCACCCCGCAACGCGTATTTGTCATCTCGCCCGCGGATACACGCGCCTTTCAACGCGCCTTCCGCCGTTCAACAGAGATGGGCAGCCTGACACCCATGACGTCTTATTCCACCGAGCCGGTGGTTTTCTTGCGTCAGCTTCTGGCAGACCGCGTGGTGCGCATCCTGCTGGCCCTGAGTTTCTTCATGGTGATCGCCCTGCTGGTGGTCGTTGCCCTGCAGCTCCCTGGGCGGGAGATGATCTCACTGGGATTCGATGGCAAAGGTCTGCCCCGTGAACCGGTGCCTGTCCAGCAGTTGCTGCTGCTGCCTCTGTTGGCCGCAATTGTGCTGGCAACGGATGTGCTGGGCGGGATGATCCTTTACCATCGCTGGAAGCAGCGCCTGATCGCCTATATCCTGTGGAGCAGCAGCACCCTGACATCACTGATGTTGATCCTGGCTGCGGCGCGCATCTCTTGACCCGGCCATATTTTGCATGTTTACCATCCTTTAGCGGCATGGCAGATGTGTGCCGCGGATGAACAGAAATCAGCAATACCGTATGCGTTCTCTTTCCAAACCAGAATCTACTATTAAAATCACAAGGAGAAATAAATAATGACGAAATCAATTGAGGATTTGAAAGCTGCATTCGCTGGTGAATCACAGGCCAATCGCAAATATCTGGCCTTTGCAGAGAAAGCCGAAAAAGAAGGCTTCCTGCAGGCTGCCCGTTTGTTCCGCGCCGCAGCTGCAGCCGAAACCGTGCATGCCCATAACCATCTGCGTGCCATGGACGGCATCAAATCGACTGCCGAGAATTTGCAGGAAGCTATGGCAGGCGAAGATTACGAAGCCGAGAGCATGTATCCTGAATTTATCAATGACGCCAAACTGGAAGATGAAAAGCGCGCCCTGCGCAGTTTCGTCCATGCCATGGAAGTGGAAAAACAGCACCGCGCCCTCTACAAGGAAATGCTGGAAAACCTGGAAGACCAGGAAGAGTATGAGTATTATGTCTGCCCCATCTGCGGTTCAACCCACCGCCGCTCCGCACCGGAAACCTGCCCGGTGTGCGGCACAGATGGCAGCCGCTTCATGAAGATCAGTTAACCAGACGCAAGTTTTCATCGCCGCCGCCCCACAAAAAACAGGAGCGGCGGTTTTGTTTTCTGACAGTATAGGCAGCAGATTTTCCACCGTGCGCATGCGATATGGTTCACCATTTTCACATGCTTTTTTGCGAACTTTTCAGCCCGAATAAAAAGGCGAGGGAATTGCGGACCGAATAGTAGGCCGCAATTCCCTAAGGAATCAGGCCCAATCCTCCCCAGAGAAAGACAGGAAAATGGCTACTTTGAAAAACCATGTATGCGGACACATGGCATTCTCAAGAAAGCTTGACATTTACGATTTTCCAAAACAGTGAAGGTCATCCTGATCAAAGTAGATGCAAAATGCTGATGATAATGGATTCCT
>JAGVAB010000035.1 GCA_020060485.1 Anaerolineales bacterium | reverse complement strand
TGGTCACATCCCGAACCCAGTAGTTAAGGCTGCCAGCGACGATGGTACTTGGGGGGCGACCCCCTGGGAGAGTAGTTCATTGCCAAGAGACTTTTTCTTATTAAATTGGCTGACGGCCTCCAGCTACCCCCCCCGGCTTTTTGTGTTTTGCCCTGCCTGGCGGTTTGCTTGAGGCGAAGGTTGTTTGACAATCATCATCGTCTCGGTTATAATGAATACGCTGAAAAGCCTTGAGAGTTTATTAAGGCATCGCTTTCGGTCATTATCATTACTTGTTTGGAGGCTATGGCTTGGTTGCAACGAGATCAGTGATTCACCTCACCTTTGCTCGTAAACTCGACTGCAAATCAGCCAGCCGAGTTTTTTCTTGTCTGCACCATAAAGGCCTCAATGCTTGGTGAGATTATTCTTAAAAACGAAGGAGGTGAGATCTTATATGCCGACCGTAGTTTTACGCCCCAATGAATCGCAGGATTCACTGTTAAAGCGTTTCCGTAAGAAAATCGTAAAAGCAGGAACGCTAAGTACCATTCGCCGCAAGCGATGGTTTGTTTCACGCAGCGAGCTTCGTCGTGTTGAAAGAAAGAAGGCCCTCCGCCGCATGAAACGCCGCCAGGTTACGCCGAGCTAGACCGCCTGGTTCATGCGAGAGTGACCTTTTGATTTCCGGGTTTTGTTGTTCTGTTCTTTGTTAGTATAACTTGAGGAGGAGTGTATGACTAAGGAGGAAGGAAAGATCCTTGTAGAAGGAACTGTGACCGAGGCATTGCCGGGCACACAGTTCCGAGTCATGCTGGACAATGGCCATGAAGTGCTGGCCTATTTGTCTGGCAGAATGCGCAAATATTATATTCGGATTTTGTTGGGTGACCACGTTCGCGTGGAAATGTCGCCCTACGACCTGTCATTGGGGCGGATCGTTTACCGCCAAAAGAAACAAACGGCTTCTTCTTCCGTTTCTCCACAAGAGAACTAGCCAGCATCTTTGATACAAGAACAGAAAAAACAGATCGTTTCCCCGGGTGTAGTTTTGTTAACTACTCACCCCCCTGCAACAGCAGGGGGGTGTTTTTGTGTACTGATTAAGGCAGTCGATTATCCAAACTGTTAAGCACCTTGAAATAATTGGCGCGTTCAAATGCTTCCGGCTGGGCAACCGCCTGCTGGCTCATTGCACCGCGCATTTGTGCGACTGAAGAATACTGGTAGGTTTCCATCCAGTTTTCCAGTCCGTTGATCAGCTCGGTCAAATAGGGGATGCCTTTCTCCAACAGGGTAGAGGCCAGCATGGTCACATTGGCACCAGCCATGATGGCCTTGACCACATCTTCACGGGTATGCACGCCGCTGGTGATGGCGAAATCGGCTTCAATGCGGTCAAAGAGGAGGGCCACCCAGCGCAGAGGCAGGCGTAATTCTGCGGATCGGCTCAAATCCAGGTTAGGGATCACTTCCAGGGTTTCAATGTCCAGGTCGGGCTGGTAGAACCGGTTGAACAGAACCAGCCCGTCTGCCCCGGCTTCGGATAAATGCCGCGCGAAGCTGGCAAAGGCGGAATAATAAGGGCTGAGCTTGACTGCCAGGGGGATATGCAGTTTTTTCTTGATCTGTTTGACCAGATCGATCTGGTTTTGCTCCAGTTCTGCACTGCTCAAATAGGGATCAGTGGCCAGGTGGTAAATATTCAATTCCAGGGCATCTGCTCCGGCTTCCTCGATCTTTCTGGCATAATCCAGCCAGCCGCCGGGCGATGATCCGTTCAGGCTGGCGATAATGGGAATGTCCACAGCAGCCTTGATCTTTTGCAGATGGGTTAAATACTTCTCGGGGCCCATGTTGTAATTTTCAAGCTCAGGAAAGTAGGTGAGCGCCTCAGGGTAGGATTCTGTCCCCCGATTGAGGATGTGATCGAGTTGCAGGCTTTCCTGACGGATTTGTTCTTCAAACAGAGAGTAGAGGACAATTGCCGCCGCGCCCGCATCTTCCAGTTGGCGCACACGGTCAATGCTCTTGGAAAGTGGGGACGCCGCAGCCACCAAAGGGTTCTTTAAGGGCAGGCCAAGATAAGTTGTTTTTAAATCATTCATCGCATACCTCCAATGATCGTATTTCTGTTATATAAGATAATTATAGTCTAAAAAAGAAAATAATTCAAATCCGGTTTGTGAGAAAGTTCAGGTGAATCGGGTTAATTCCACATTGTGGTGAGATGGGCCTAAACCGACGTTAAGGAATCGTTTTTTGCTGGCAAGCACAAAGCCCCTGGCGCATGCCAGGGGCTTTGGTGTTGGAGGAGGGTGCTGTGTCAGGTTTACTCTTCGGTTAGCGACTTGTAATATTCCCAACTGCGCTTGGCATCGGCTTCGGCGTTTTTCATCAGCATTTCGGCCCGGGCTTCGTCCATTTGCACCACCTGGCGATAGCGGGACTCATTGTAGGCATATTCCTGCACCGAGATGGTTGGTTCTTTGTTGTCCAGTTGGAAGGGATTTTTACCTTCCAGGATCAATTCCGGGTTGTAGCGGAACAGTGTCCATGCGCCGGAATTGACGGCCATTTCCTGCTGGCGCAGGCCAAAGCGCATTTCGCTGAAGCCGTGGGCGATGCAGTGCGTGTAGGCAATGATCAGAGACGGGCCGTCGTAGGCGGCTGCTTCGCGGAAGGCTTTCAAAGTCTGGTTATCATTGTAGCCCATTGCAACCCGGGCAACATAGATGTTGCCATAGGTCATGGCAATGCGGGCCAGGTCTTTCTTGGGCAGGTTCTTGCCATTGGCGGCAAATTTTGCTGCTGCCGCCCGCGGGGTAGCCTTGGAGGACTGTCCGCCGGTGTTGGAATAGACTTCGGTGTCCATGACAAGCACGTTGACGTTTCTGCCAGAGGCGAGGACATGGTCCAAACCACCATAGCCGATATCATAGGCCCAGCCATCACCACCAACGATCCACACGTCCTTTTGTACCAGCATATCAGCGATGCTCAACAAATTGAGGGCCTTGGAGTCGTCCTGCATGCCTGCCAGTTTTTCCTTTAATACGGCCACACGCTTGCGCTGTTCTTCGATCAGGGCGTCACTGTCCTGAACGGCCTCCAGAAGTTCTTTGGCAAGCTGTTCGCCGACCTTGGGGGCCAGGGCGCGCAGCAGTTCACGGGCATATTCGTTTTGCTTGTCGATGGTTAAGCGCATGCCCAGGCCAAATTCGGCATTGTCCTCAAACAACGAGTTGGACCAGGCCGGGCCGCGGCCTTCTTCGTTGACGGTCCACGGGGTGGTGGGCAGGTTGCCGCCATAAATGGAAGAGCAGCCGGTGGCGTTGGCGATCACCGAGCGGTCGCCAAAGAGCTGAGAGAGCAGGCGGACGTAGGGTGTCTCGCCGCAGCCGGCGCAGGCGCCAGAGAACTCGAACAGCGGCTGCAGAAGCTGCGATTTCTTGACCGTGGAAGGTTCGAAGGCGCTGCGGTCGGGGTTGGGCAGGTTGAAGAAGAAGGCAAAGTTCTCGCGTTCCTGATCGCGCAGCGGAAGCTGGGGCGCCATGTTGATCGCCTTGCGGCTTGGGTTGGTCTTGTCTTTTGCCGGGCAGGCTTCGACGCACATGCCGCAGCCGGTGCAGTCTTCGGGGGCAACCTGAACAGTCCACTTGTAGCCAGGAAATTCCTTGAAGCCCTTGGCCTCAAGTGATTTGAAGGTTGCGGGGGCATCTGCCAGGTATTTGGGATCATAGACCTTGGTGCGGATGGCGGCATGCGGGCAAACAAAGGCGCATTTGCCGCACTGGATACAAAGATCAGCTTCCCAGACAGGGATGTTGATGGCCACATTGCGTTTTTCCCACATGGTAGTGCCCGTGGGATAGGTGCCGTCAATGGGCATGGCGCTGACCGGCAGGTCATCGCCGCGGGCTTCCATGATCGTGCCCAATACGTCTTTGACAAAGGCCGGAGCCTTGTCGGACACGATGTGGGTGCGGTGCAGTTTGCTGCTGGCTTCGGCCGGCACTTTGACTTCGTGCAGATTTTCGAGGGAATGATCCACGGCTTTGTAGTTGGCCTGAACCACATCATCACCACGTCTTGCGTATGTTTTCTTGATGCTTTTCTTGATCTGCGCAATGGCTTCTTCACGCGGCAGGATACCGCTGATGGCAAAGAAACAGGTTTGCATGATGGTGTTGATGCGGCCTCCCATGCCAGTGGCTTCGGCAACTTCGTAGGCATCAATCACATAGAATTTGAGTTTCTTGTCGATGATTGTTTTCTGCACTTCATACGGCAGGTGATCCCAGACCTGGTCGGCGGGGAAGATGCTGTTGAGCAGGAAGATGCCGCCTGGCTTGGCGTACTTAAGCATGTCAAGCCGCTCGAGGAAAGAGAACTGATGGCAGGCCACAAAGTTGGCATCGTTTTCCAGGATCAGGTAGGGCGAGGGGATAGGCTTGGGGCCAAAGCGCAAATGCGAGATGGTCACCGAGCCGGATTTTTTGGAATCGTAGACGAAGTAGCCCTGGGCGTAGAAATCGGTTTCTTCACCAATGATCTTGATCGAGTTCTTGTTGGCACCCACGGTGCCATCGGCGCCCAGTCCAAAGAACACACAGCGCACAGTTTCTTCCGGTTCGATGGTAAAGCTGTTGTCATACTCCAGGCTGGTATTGGACAGGTCATCGTTGATGCCCACGGTGAAGTGGTTCTTGGGTTTGGCTTTGGACATTTCGTCAAAGACACCCTTGACCATGGCCGGGGTGAATTCCTTGGAGGAGAGACCAAAGCGGCCACCGATGATGCGCGGGGTTTTGCTAAAAGGAGCGGTCTCGTCCGTCATGCCTTCGCTAATGGCGGTCACCACATCCTGGTAGAGCGGCTCACCGGCACCGCCGGGTTCTTTGGTGCGGTCGAGGGCAGCGATGACCTTGACCGTCTTGGGCAGGGCCTGCAGCAGGTGTTTGACAGAGAAGGGGCGGAAGAGATGCACGGTGATCACGCCCACTTTCTCGCCCTGGCTGGCCAGGTGTTGGGCGGTGGCTTCGGCAGTGTCGGCGCCGGAACCCATCACGATAATGACCCGCTCGGCATCGGGGGCGCCGGCATAATCAAACAGGCGGTACTGGCGGCCGACGAGTTTGGCGAATTTGTCCATGGCTTCCTGGACGATTTCGGGGGTCTTTTCATAGAAGGGGTTGACGGTTTCACGGGCCTGGAAGAATACATCCGGGTTCTGTGCAGTGCCGCGGATGACAGGATGATCGGAGGAAAGGCCGCGCTGGCGGTGTTCAATCACCAGGCTGTCATCGATCATGGCGTGCATGTCGGATTCATCCAGCAATTCGATCTTGTTGACTTCGTGCGAGGTGCGGAAGCCATCGAAGAAGTGCAGGAAAGGCACGCGGCTTTTTAGCGTGGCGGCCTGGGCAATGAGGGCCATGTCGTGGGCTTCCTGAACCGAGCGGGAGGCCAGCATTGCAAAGCCAGTAGCGCGGGCGGCGGTGATGTCTGAATGGTCGCCGAAAATGGACAGTGCCTGTGCCGCAATGGAGCGGGCAGAGACATGGAAAACAGCCGCAGTCAGTTCACCGGCGATCTTGTACATGTTGGGGATCATCAACAACAAACCCTGTGAGGCAGTGAAGGTGGTGGTCAGAGCACCAGTGGTCAAGGCGCCATGCACTGCACCGGCGGCGCCGCCCTCAGACTGCATTTCAGTGACATTGGGCACAGTCCCCCAAATGTTTGGAATACCCTTGGCAGCCCAGGCGTCAGCGTGCTCTCCCATGTTGGAAGAGGGGGTGATCGGGTAAATGGCGATTACTTCGTTCAGCCGGTACGCTGTGTAGGCTACGGCTTCGTTCCCATCAATTGTTACCATTTGTCGCTTCATGTATTTTCTCCAAAAGTGTTTTTTTGAAAGCAGTCTTGAAATAAAACTGCTGTCTGTACAATTAACCACCTGATATTTTATCGCTTAAACAACAATACAGAAAGGTTATATTGTTCCTCTATTTGACACGCACCTTGTCATGTATGGCGTGTGACATTGGCATTAATGATCTTTCCTCACTTTCGTTCTTTCGAAATTCTCAAATTGCCTAAACGCAAGCTTTCTTCTATAATGATAAGCGTATCTGTTGCGCACGGGAACCAACGAGCAGTTGGACAGGTAATACTGGTTAAGGATGAGCTCTGGCCGAGGGTTAGGTATTCCCATGAATATTGAAGGTTGAAATGGACATCTATGTTCACATCGCGGTAGGAGCAGCTATCGGGGCGCTTACCAAAAGTACGGCAAATCTGGTTTTCCCAGCTCTTGATGAGGAATGCGACCAGTCTGTTTCATGCAAACTTGCCCATGCCATTGAGTGGGCAACAGTATACGGGGCCGGGTTTACCGGTGGTTTGATTTCTCATGCCTTTCTGGACGCGCTGCCGCACGGTGATTATCTGGCCCATTATGGCTGGCTGCTCCCAGATTCATTATGGATGCTGCGCGAGTTGATTGCTGCAGTCATTGTCCTGTTGTTGATCATCATAGGGCTGCGCGGGCGGAGCAGGTTGGTTGCCCTGGTTGCCGGTATTGGTGGGGCGCTGCTGGATGTTGATAACCTGGCGATCAGCATGGGATTGATCAAACGCAGTCAGGCAATCTCTCCTTCGCATAGCGGGGTTTGGGCGCACGGGCAAAACCTCGGCTGGATCAGCTTTGTGCTCGAAATCGGCCTTTTTTTGTTTGCCATGGGTTTCCTGTTCCTTTATGGCTGGCAGCAGTCCAGACAGTCTGTCCGCCCTTCCAGGCCAGGCAGCAAAGCCGGGTATGCAGTCAGCGGGCGGGCGGAGGAACTGCATGCACCTCCTGTCTTGCCCAGCGGTCGCTAGGCAGGCTTTCTTTCGCAGGCAAAGCGGAACAATGGTCTTGCGTTTTTCCCTTTGGAAAGCATAAGGGGAAGTTCCGCAGAACTGGCGGTCAGCCTTCCTGGTAGATGTGTTTCTCTGCCAGCAGCAAGGCTGCGATTGTTTTGGCATCCCGAAATTCTCCTGAGCGGGCCATTTGCAGGGCTTTTGAGGCGGGGATGGCCTCCAGTTCAAGAAATTCATCGTCATCGGCATCCAGGGGGGCATGGGAGAGCTGTGTGGCCAGGAAAATGAACATGTGCTCGTCTGCATAACCAGGAGCCAGGTAGAAGTCTCCCAGCAGGGTCAGCTGCCCGGCAGCCATGCCAATTTCTTCGCGGATCTCCCTCCGGGCGCCGTTTTCGGGCGGTTCGCCATTTTCCAGCACACCGGCAGGCAGTTCGAGCAGCAAGCCTGCTGCCCCCAGACGGTACTGTCTGACAAACCAGATATTCCCCTTTTCGTCCAGTGGCACCAGGGTAATCGAATCATTGTGGTGTACCAGGTCATAGGTGGTGGTGCGGCCATCGGGCAGGTGCAAGTCTACCTGTTGTACAGCAAATGCCCGCCCCTGATACATTGTCTGACGCTTGAGAATCTCGAAATTCATAATCGTTTACCCTCCTGACAGCACAATGGCGGGGAATGTTTCCCGCCATCGTGATTGTGGGTTGTGATGTGAGAACGAGGCCTGGTCAGGGAATTTGCAGCACCTGGCCCACGGTGAGGGCATAGGGCGCCTGCAAGGCGTTGGCCTCGGCAATGCTTTCCGGAAATACGTCACCATAGGCACAGGCAATGCTGTAAATGGTGTCACCGCTTTTCACCGTGTAGGTGGCGGGGTGCGGCATGCGTTCGCGTGCTGCGCCGCTCCAGGTGGTGCCAGTGGGGATGGTGAGGGAGGTGCCCGGGCTGACCGCAGAGTTGGTGTTGAGGCCATTGGCGCTCAACAACGTGCCAGGGTCAACATTGAAGCGCCGGGCCAGGCAGTAAGGGAATTCACCCTGCTGCAGGACATAGGAAGCGGGTACAACCGGTGTGGAAACCGCGATCACCGGCGGCAGGGTGGGTGCTTCAACTGGCTGAAAGACCTGCACAGTGGATTCTGGCGAAAGGGGGGCTTCCGCCGGGCCGCCAGGTGCCAGGGTAGGAGAAATGCCTTCCAGAGTAGGCTGGGCATCATTGGGTGCCAGGGTGTTCACCGGGAAGGGAATTTGTTCCTCGGCGGCCTTGGTGGGGACCACCTCTGCGGGTGCTTTGGATGCAGACCGGGTGCAGGCTGCCAGGGCCAGGCTTAATAGGATGAACAACAGAATGCTGGCGGTTCTCTTTTTCATCTTGGGCTTTCCTCCTAAAACTGCTTTTCAGAATTTCACATGTGCTTTCATAATTATACAACCCTTTTGAACTTAAGGAGGACTTTATACGGCAGTGAAAAAAGAGATTGACGCTCTTCCAGATTCAAGGATATGATAGATGTATATCAATGCAAAGGCAGGTGGCGATGGAGAATTTTGAAACCCTGGGAAAATGGCTGGCGGCAGTGGGGGGCATTCTGGTTGTGTTGGGGATTATCCTTTGGCTTTTGGGACGGTTTGTGAACCTGGAATCGCTGCCGGGCACGCTGCGTATTCAAGGTTCAGGGTTCACCTGTGTGGTGCCGCTGTTGGCCTCGATCGTGGGCAGCGTGGTATTGACCATTCTTTTGAACCTGGTGGTGCGTTTCTTCAGGAAATAAACCAAGACCTGTATCGGAGCGGTTGTTATCACTCTTCCAGAGCCTCGAAAAGGCATTCGTTCCAGACAAAATTGCGGGCAATTGCATCTTGTTCCGTGTTGAAATGTTTTTTTACCCCA
>JAGVAB010000092.1 GCA_020060485.1 Anaerolineales bacterium | reverse complement strand
CGGTTGGTTCTGTTCGTAGGGTTTAAAGATTTGTGTTTTCATACCCCCTATTATATTAAATTTTTCGAGGCTGCCCCCTATGACTTTTGGGACAGCCTCAGTACAAAAAGCTCCCCTTCCCGCAGAAGAATGGATACAATCCGTTAAGCATATAGCGGGGAGGGAAGATTGAGGGGTGGCGTGAATAAATCCCGGTGATGCATTGAACGTCTTTGGTCTGTCCTCGTGCCATCAATAAAAGAAGCAAATGGAAATTTAACTCTGAGAAGGCCATGGTTCGGGAAGTGATCTGGCTTTTCGGAAAAAGACGATTGTCAAAACAATTCCGGCAAGCGCCAATCCAATTCCAAATTCATCAATAATGTAAGGCGTGATCTTTGTTTGCCCGGTCAAAGGCGTGAAAATTGCCTGGACAAATAGATTGTGGCTGGCATGTAGAACCGCCGCCGGCCAAAGGCTTCCTGATTGCAGTCTCAGCCAACTGAACACAGTATTGATGCCCATCACCATAATCACAAACATCAATACCGCATACCATTTGGGAACACCCGGCAGGCTATAGTCGGCAAAAATGATCAACGGCAAATGCCACATTGCCCACACTGCACCACTGATGAAGGTCGTGTTCCGAAAAGAAGTGACCTTTGCCAATTCAGGCACAAACAAACCGCGCCAGCCAATCTCTTCGCCAGCCCCGGAAAGCAGCCCCATGAATATGCCAAAGACGGAAAGATTGACGCTATACAACAAAATTTGCGCCAAAGGAGAAGCCACAGATTTGCCTATCGTTGCGTTGAGCTGCGCCATCAAATCCGGATTCGGCACATTTCCCAGACCGGTGAGCCAGACAATGCCATACACTACCAGACAATAGACAAGTGGGAGCAAATACGCCAGGAGCAAATACTTGAATCTCCCTGGCTTCCACCCCATTCCAAGCAAGCTGCGTTCAAAAATCAATTGCGTAGCCATACCGGAAATGCCCGGCACCCACATCAGCCCTAAAACCAACAATCCGCCATAAACATTCAGGCTGCCGGCTCTGATGATGGCAAAATAAAAAACAGAGGAAAGCGCTGCCGTCAACCCCAGGAAAGTCAAGATCTTTTTGCTTGATTTGGTTTTCATACAGAGTCCTTTGATCAGATGCTGTTTCTGTCTATACGGATGTGTGCGAAAAAGGTTGCAGGAATTTTTTGGTATTACAGGTTCTGACGTTGCAAACCTGTAGGCGTGCCATCCCCTTGCATGGCAGGAAGGTCGGCTGCGAATATAGCGAGGCAGTGATTCAGGTTGTGATCTGCCGCAGTCTGTCCAGCGGCAGGCTGTACAGGTTGAACCTTTGCGGGGACCCTTCCAGATAGGCAGGATAATTCATGTTCAAAAAATCTTGAAAGCCTTGCACAAACGTCATGACAAACTGGCGGCGGTCGAATACTGCCGATACCAGTTGCCGGGGAGATTCATGACCTTCGCCTGTCCAAAAAGCCTCGAATTGGAAAAGCTTCCCGTCCGGCAAGGGGTTGGCAAGAAAACGAAGGCATGTTTCCCAGCCGATCAAAATCATTTCATCGATGTCATCTGGAAGGTCTTCTTCTATCTTTTGAAGGACTGCCTCCGCCGGAAGTTTTGCTTTCCCAATTTCCTCCAGGAATGTAAACCAATCCTGCCAGAAACGGGGAATGTCATACATAAACATGGCAACTGCCATGCGGTCATCGACCCAGATGTCAAAGGATGGGTGCTGTAAACCGCCATACCCACCAGAGTGACTGAACACAAAATGGGCCATACTGGACAGGGAGGCTTCCTGGTGCGTTGAAAAACCCTGTGCCAGACTGTGCTCAAAATCTTCGACCAGAAAATATGGAAATTCCCATTCGCTCTCTGCTCCAGGGCAGTCAAGGGCTACGCCACGCAGCGATTCGAGCAGACCTTGCACGGTTTGCATGCGGTCAAAGGCAGCATCGATCACAGTTTCGCCGCGATGTTTCACCTTCAGATGAAAGAGCGGGCCGCCATCCGGCTCAACTCGCTGCGCCTGAAACAGCGCACCATAGCCTTCCTCATCCCAGAAAAATTCACTGGGCAGATCATTGGCTGCAATCGCCCTTGTAAAATTCAGCAGGTCATGAAAAGGCGGGAAAACACTGGTGGCAGATAAATGAAGGCAGCTGTCATTGATCACCAGCCAGCAATCCATCCAGCCATGGCGGGAACTGAGCGGTTCCATTTCGAGTCTAAAAGAATGATTCGTCATGTTTTTTGTTCGCTTGCGCTAAAAAATATCCCAATTTATTCGCATTCTAGCGGTTGAATCGTCCAAACTGCATTATATCCTGATCCGGTGTCGGCACGTAAAAACCGCTCACCGGCCTCGCAATTTCTGGTAGAATACATATACTGCGCGCTCGTCCAACTCTGCCTGCCTGCCTGAATGATGAATGCTATCTTTGCAGGCAACATTCCGCCCTGTCTTTTTCTATTTATTATTCACTTACAAAGGAAAAACTCATGTCAAAAATTGCCATTGTTACAGATAGTGATTCCAGTTTAACCGCTGAACTTGCCGCATCATACGGCATTCGCCAGGTGCCGATCACCATTCATTTTGGAGAAGAAACTTATACTACCGGCGTGGACATCAATGATGCCCAATTGTTCGAGATCATCGACCGCGTCGGCAAGATCCCGACCACAGCTGCTCCGCCGCCTGCGGCTTTTGCCAAAGCATACCAGGAAGCTTTTGATGATGGTGCGGATGCAGTGGTGTGCATTTGTGTTTCCGCTGAAATCAGCGGCACCTTCAATTCTGCCAAAACAGCCTGCGAATTGTTCCCCGACAAGGAGATCGAAGTCATCGACTCGCGTAATTTATCAATGGGGCAGGGTTTCATGACCCTGATCGCGGCCGAGAAGGCAGCGGATGGGGCTTCGGTGGCCGAGATTGTGGCGGCTGTGCATGACGCCGGAACGCGCATGCATACTTTTGGTGTGCTTGCCACACTCAAGTATCTGGCAATGAGCGGCCGGGTAGGCAAACTGGCGGCCGGGATGGCGACCACCCTGAACATCAAACCTATTTTGAAAGTCGCTAACGGTAAGCTGGATATGTTGGAGAAGGTTCGCACGCAGAGGAAGGCGTTCAAGCGTTTGGTGCAGTTGGCAGTGATTGAGATGGGGGCGCATTCCATCGAACGCATTGCGCTGGTGCATGTGAACAACCCGGAAGGCGCCCAGCTTTTGAAAGAGATGTTGTGTGAAAGTCTCTCCTGTTCGGACGATTTTGTGATTGTCCCGTTCAGTGCGGGCTTGTCTGTGCATACCGGCACCGGTATGGTGGCGGTAGCTTTTCTGACGAGCAAGTAAAAACGAATTGCAAGGCACATGTGTATTGTGAGGGACAGGGTTTCCATCCTGTCCCTCTTTTTTACACCAGGGTGGGAATATACGGCGGGTTGTCGATCGAGTGGCCTTCCAGCCAGGCGGCGGCGCCAATCTTTGTCAACAGTTCCACCCCAGCCTGCCAGGTCTGCTGGCGGCTTTCTGCCGGCATCACCTGGGCCATGGTCAACAACACAGCCGCCTTTTCCAGTTTGCGCTCCATGCGTTTGGAAAGCTCGATGCAGCGTTCGAGCTGCGGCAGCTTTTCTTCGGGCGGCAAAAAGTAAGCCAGGCTGCGCCGGCTGACGGCTTCCAGAACGGGTGAGGCCATTTCCACGCTCCAGTCCACGGCCTTGCGCATGTCCGCCAGTGCCCTTTCTTTTTGTCCCATTTGGTACAAACAACAGGCGTTCCAGATCACGTCCACACCGAAGCCGTCCCGCGAGCCGCGATGCTCATAATAGTCGTAGGCCACATTCAATTTTTGCATGGCCTGTTCATATTCGCCAAAATAATACAGCATGGTGCCCAGGTTACGCCGTCCGCGGTTGTATTCGGATATGAAGCCGATCTTTTGAGCGTGGGCGATATGTTCCTGTGTCCAGTCCAGGGCGGCTTGCAGGTTGCCGCGCGCGAAGTGTACCAGACCCATGTTGCCGATATCGTGGGTCACCAACTGGTTGGCGCCAGACTTGTGGTAGAACTGGATGGCGGCTTGCAGGCTGGTTTCGGCGTGTTCCAGTTCGCCCATCGTCCAGTAGACCAGACCCAGGTTGCTTTGCAGGCCTTCAGCGTTGAATATGTCTTCCGCACAGTTGTACAGGTCAATAGCGTGCAGCAAGTCGGCCACCGACCGCTGGTAAAAACCGCGCATCCATAACAGGGTGGAACGGCGGGTGACCAGTTCGGCGGTGAGGGTGGCATCCGGGCTGCCTTGATTGTCATCCAGCCAGAGCATGTCTTCCACCAGAGAAAGAGCCTCCTCGATGCGGCCCTGCTCGCGCAGCAGTTCAAGCTGGCATTGGTTGAGGATCAACCAGCCGCGGCCCAGTTCAGGCGGCATCTGGCGCACATTTTGCGCAAGGCTAAAGGCGGCGTTGTGCTGGCGCAGTACCTCGTCGCCCTGGTCCGGGTTTCCCATGGAGCGATGACAGTTGAACAGAATGTGACCAGCGCGGGCTATCTGGGTGGGATGACTGCTTTTCAAATCGGTAACAGCCTGGATCTCAGCGATCGCCTTTTCAAATTCGCCGCTGAAGAAGTGGATCTCGGCCAGATCATTATGGTACGAGGCACACAGATCAACGTCTGTGAGCTGCTCGAGACCAAACCGCAACTGTGTTTGCCACAGATAGCCATATCCCCAGCGCAGCGGCAAGGGGTGCAGGGTCTGGATCAGATCAAGGCAGCTTTTGTGCAGGGCCGGGTAGCGCCGGGCTTCGTCCAACAGGGTGAAGAAACTGCGCACATGCGCCCGCACCTGTGAACCGGGTGAAGTGCGCGCATAGTCCAGCGAGGCTTGCAGGCGCTGCTGCAGGTGCAGACTGTACTCATCCTGCCAGCGGGCGGCTTCGCTCTGGCGGTATGCGCTGGCAGGCAGGGCCATGTCAGGGCGTCTCGCTCCAGGAGCTCAGGATGTCGGTTTGCAGGAAGGTAACTGTCAGGCGGTGCAGACGGTAGCGCGGGGCGTGAGCATCGCCGCTGATCTCCAGCAGCGAGAACTGATCCAGCTCTTGCAAGGTGAGGAAGAAGGTGTCTTCCGGCTGGCCGCTCATCACCTGGATGAAGGCCAGGTCTTCGCCTTCGGGGTCGGCTGGCAGAAAGGAGAGCAGCAGTCTTCGGGCAGAGTCACTGAGCAGCTGCCAGGTCTGCCAGTAAAGATAGCGATAGAGGGTATCCATACTGCCGCGCGCACTCCGAAAGCCCTCCAAAATCTCACCCAGCGGCCACAAAGGAAGCTGGGCTGCCACCAATTTGATGGCCAGGGGAATGCCGCCCACCAGTTGGTAGAGTTCTTCACAGACCTGTTTGGGAAGGTCAGATGTGCGTCCGCGGCGGGCGTTTTCGCTGCGCATCAGTTCACAGGCGGACTGGAAGTTCAACTCTGCCAGTTGCAAGGTTTGGACATAGGAAAACTGGCGCAGCGTCTGGCGGGTGGTGATCAGCAGACGGCTTTTCCCGGCACATTTTGCCAAGGCCGGGACCAGCTGGATATACTCATCCACAGTTTCCAGGTTGTCAATCACCACCAGGTAAGCATCCATGCTCAGTGCGGCCTGAATGCCATCCAGGCGTTCGGCGGCGGGGCGGGCGGCCAAATGGCTCATGCCGAGTTGTTCCACCAGGCGGACGGTGATGTCGTCCAGGGTGGAGGCAGGTTCGGCCAGGGCGGCCATGTGACCGTCTTCGCCCAAAAAATATTGGCGGGCGCTGACCCACAGGATGTTCTTCCACTGGTGTGCAGTTTCGGGCAGGGCCACAAAGGCTCGCGCCAGGGCGGTCTTGCCGATGCCTCCCATGCCTTCCAGGCTGACCAGTTGCGGGCCATGCGGGTCGTTGAAGAAAGCCGAAAGACGGGTAATAGAAGCTTCTGCGCCGATCAAATGGGTGAAATCGGGCAGCGGCATGGAGCGTGCGACTGGCTGGCGGGCTTGCTGGGCCTGCAATTCCAGGCGGCGCAATTTTTGGGCCAGAAAGGAAAAGCCTTGATTAAGGCGGCGGCGGAACTGCTGCGGTACCACACTGGCGGCGGCTGATAGTTCCTCCACGCTTAACGGGATGATGGTCAGATAACGGTGATACAGTGCACTCCACGATTCAAGGTCGCTGTTGTTGCAGTTGAAATCCTGGCGGAGTTGATCCAGAATTCCCTGACGGTTGGCCGGCTGGTTTGGTGCAAGCATCTCGGCCTGGCGCTGTCCGCTGTAGGCATTTTCAACAAGCTGGGTGAGCAAGTCCTGCAGGTGCAGCAGACGCGCCTCGGGGGATTGACCGTTATGACTTTGCAACAGGCAAAGCTCCAAAGTAGCCTGATTGGGAAGATCTGCCGTGCGCATGGAACGCAGACAGGACTCCACAAATTCGTTGGTGATTTCGGCTAGCTGCATGGTTCGATTCCTGTTCGAAAAATGTTCGAAATGACTGGAGTTCTGTCATTACGTTCTGTTATTATATCCATAATTACCGCTTACGGCAAAAAATATTACCGTGACTGTGGTTTTTCCAAACTGCATTGTATTTGGCTAAAGGCGTGGCGCTCTCGATTGAGCGGGGGAAAGCGCCTTTGTTTTTTTAAAATTGAATGCAGCGTGTGCTCCTGCAAGAATGGTACAATCGATGAAGTTTGGCGAACAGCCAGTATCCACACCGGACAGGAGCATGATCCAGCGCATGATAACGCAACCCCCCAACCAGCCCCATGCCAGGGCACAAACCCTGGTCTACTTTGCCAGCGTATTCGGGTTTGGGGCGGTGATGGTTTCCTTTGGGCCGGTTCTGCCCCTGCTGGCTGCCCAGGTGCAAACCGACCTGGCCACGATCGGTCTCCTGTTCACCTTCCGTGCTTTGGGCTTTTTCCTGGGCTCGCTGGCGGGCGGACGCATTTACGACCGTCTGCCGGGTCATCGCCTGCTGGCGGCGGCCGGTCTCATCCTGGCAACCGCCTTCTCGGTTGTACCTCTGGTCAGCGAATTATGGCAGCTTTTGGCGGTCATGCTGGTCTTGGGTTCGGCCGCCGGTATGTTGGTGGTGGGCAGCAATACGCTTGTGGTCTGGGTACACCCGGACAATGTCGGCCCATGGATGAACGGCTTGAGTTTTTTTAACGGCATAGGCGGGTTTCTGGCGCCGATCTTTCTCACCGCTTTTCTGACCACCACTGGCGAGATTCAGGGGGCTTTCTTTCTGATCGCGGGATTGATTGCGCTGGCAGCTGGCGGGGCATGGCTCACCGCCAGCCCGGCCATTCGCCGTACAGCGGATGCGGATGGTTCGGACAGCCGGGTGCGCTGGGGGGTGGTGATTCCTTTTGCCCTGGTATTCATGCTGTATGTGGGTGCCGAGGTCAGTTTCAGCGGCTGGCTGTATACCTACACGCTGGCCCTGCATCCCGAATCTCCAGCCAATGCCGCGTTGTTGACCGCTGCATTCTGGGCGGCGGTGTCCATTGGGCGGCTGCTGGCAATTCCGCTTTCTGTGCGGCTGCGCCCGCGCAATTTCCTGTTGATCGATTTTCTGCTCAGCCTGGTGAGCCTGGTGGTGATCCTGACCCTGTCTGCCTCGCTGCCGGCTTTGTGGATCGGCACCATCGGCTTTGGACTGGGCATGTCGTCGCTGTTTTCCATCTGGCTGACCTTCGCTGATCGGCGCGTCAAGGTTGATGGCAAGATCAACGGCATCTTCTTTGCGTCCACGGCACTCGGCGGGATGAGCATCCCCTGGCTGTGCGGGCAGGTGTTTGCTGCCCGCGGGCCGCGGGCGACCATGCTGGTGATCTTCTGTACGCTGCTGATTGGATTCGGCGTTTTTGTGGCGATGAGTTATCGCTATCCGCGCCCGGTGGTTGAAAAACAGTCCTGATATATAACTGAATAAAAGGAAGAAATAATTCCTTGCATGATTGCAGGCCTGACCAGGGGAGTTGGTGTACGCGCTCGCCGATCTGATGGTCTGGCAACGGTGAACTGATGTGTGCCGCGGTCTTTACCCCCACTGAACTCTTTTTTTAACGGCAAATCCTGGAAACCCCGATTTTTTAAGATGGTAAAATCAGAAATACTTTGTGAAATACGCGACCCGATTGGATTTTCAATATATTAGGCGGAGCAAGCACATCCGCGATGGAGTATTTATAAGCGCATGACGAGTCAAATAAAACAAGTGAAGCATGTCCGCTCCCAAACGATATCCTATTTTATTGTAATGGTTGGATTAGGGGCAGTCATGGTTTCATTCGGGCCGGTTTTGCCGCGGCTTGCCGCCCAAACCCAAACTGATTTGGGCACGATTGGCCTTTTATTCACATTTCGCTCCATAGGCTTTTTACTCGGCTCTTTGCTGGGGGGACGTATTTACGATCGTCTTCCTGGACACCCATTGTTTGCTGGCGCTTTGTTCGTTCTGGCTGCCACTTTCGCCGCCGTACCAGTGATCAATGAATTGTGGCTTCTGTTGTCGGTGACGCTGCTGATGGGCATAGCCTCTGGCCTGCTGATTGTGGGATGCAATACGCTTCTGGTCTGGGTGCACCCGGAGAATGTCGGCCCCTGGATGAATGCGATGAGTTTCTTCAACGGCTCGGGCGGCTTTTTTGTGCCGATTGTGATTACCACATTTTTAACCATGACTGGAGAGATACGCGGGGCTTTTTTTGTACTGGCATTCATGATCGCCGCGCTGGGAGTGGTATTGTTGTTTGTGCCCAGCCCTGCCATACGCAAAACAACAGCATCAACCGATTCAGGCGGCCGCATCCGTTACGGGTTGGTCAGCTTGTTTGCGCTGGTTTTTTTGCTGTACGTAGGCGCTGAAATGAGCTTTAGCGGATGGCTGTACACCTATACCGTGGCTTTGTACCCCAATGCAAGCGAAACTGCTGCGCTGTTGACCTCCGCCTTTTGGGCGGGGATATCCATTGGCAGGCTGTTGGCTATTCCTCTTTCTTCCCGTTTGCGTGCCCGCACCATTCTGTGGATCGATTTCGCCGGCAGCCTGACCAGCATGGCGGTTATTCTGGTCTTTCCCTCCTCGCTGGTGGCCTTGTGGGTGGGGACGATTGGCTTTGGTCTTTGCATGGCTTCGCTTTTCCCCACCTGGCTGACCTTTGCTGACCGGCGGATCAAGGTCAACGGCAAGATCAATGGCATTTTCTTTGCGGCGACTGCTCTGGGTACAATGATCTTTCCCTGGCTCTCCGGTCAATTGTTCACCACCAGCGGACCACATGCCACGATGTGGGTGATTTTGTTCACCCTGTTGATTGCGGCTGGCATCTTTGTTGTGATGATCTTTAAATACCCGCGCCCGGTAGCAGAAAAATTGCCCTGACGCTAAAAAACCGAATTAAAGGAAGAAATAATCACTACGGAGCGGTGTAAAAACCGCTCCGTAGTGATTACAGGTTGTGGTCAACGAGTCGGGGTCGGAATATCAGACTGGTTTTGCAGCCGCGCCCAATGCATCATCAGGATGGTTTCCAACAGGGCGTCTGCTTGCGGGGCGGATGGTGTGTGGAGACTCAAGTCGAGGCAGGCCTGCACCGCGCTGACCAGCGGCCAGGGGCCAGGTCGGGTCTTGCCCAGCCATACGCCGTCATCGAGAACCTGCGCCAGCAGCAGATCGCCATCTGCATCAGCAGGGCGCAGCCCCAGGGTTGCAGCCAGGGCGGCAGGATCGCCCTGTATGCAGACCGTTTCAGGGTGTGGAGCGGCCAACCCCAGCAGGCGGGCCGCCGCCGATGAGCCGTTCAAAGCCCAGCGCATTTGCTGGCGGGCGCAGATCTTCGCCAAAGCGGCCAGGGCCGCTTCACTGCCCCGGGGCGCACGCCAGGTTTGCGGCGCGGCGCAGCGCGGAGTGTAACTGGCGCGCCAATCCATCAGCAGGGCTTGCGGCTGGGTCAGGGCAAATCCTTCCCGCTGGATGTGCAGCCATTCTTCGCCAGCCAGCAGGTTTTTAACCCGGGTGATCATGCCCGGACTGACCCCGGCCGCTTCAGCCAGGGGAAGGGTCTTCCATATTTGAAAAGGGTGTTCCAGCAGCACGCGCAGGATGCGCTCGGCGGCTGGCGAATAGAGTGAGGCCAGCTCGCGGCGCTGGCTGAAGGGATTGGGGCGGCCCTGCTGGTGGATGTACACCTGGCGGAAGGCCAGGCGGCAATTTCCCGCCAGGTCGAGGGTGCCTACCCCGGCCTGGGCGCAAATCCCGGCCGCGGCAGGTGAAATGTAGGGAGCGATCAAAAGACCATATGCGCCAGGTTCCAGCAGCATGCAGGTTTGCAGGTGGTTGGCTGCGCTGCGGGCGGTGCGCGGCTGGCCGTTGGGACGTAATTCAATAAACAGGGTCAACGGTCCATCCGGCAGATCAAGCTGCATGCAGACATCCGGCGGATGGATTCCCGGGCGAACCCAGGCTGGCACGAGCGCACCGGCGAAGGGCACCTCGTCCAGGCTGGCTTGCAGGGCGGCTAATCCCCGCTGGTGGAGTTCTGCTTTCTTCATCTTTGACCCTCTCTCATGACATTGGTTATACCCCAAACAACGGCCAAAGACAAGGTGTATTTAATAAAAATGATATTTTTAACGTATTTTAGGGTGCGCCGTGGAAGAGGAGTTTGCTGGGGTGTTTTTGGCGCGGAGCGCCAAAAACACCCCTCCCCCTGCTGTGCATCACGCATCTTCTCACAGGACCTGTTTGAAAGTGTCCGGCTGGTGATATAATAAATGTACAATTTTGGTCTTATTTATGTTCTTAACCAGGTGGAGCGATAATAAGACAAGTGCAGCCTGTGTTCATAATTGGTGCGTCATTCTGGTTTGTTGTGACGGGAACATTTTTTGGCAGGTAAGGAAAACAAGATGGAAACACACCCTTTGCTTGCGCCAGTAATTTACATTCCGCATGGCGGCGGCCCTTTGCCTTTGTTGGGCGACCCGGGCCACGCCGGTTTGGTGGACTTCCTGCGCGGCATCCGGCCCGAACTGGGCCAGCCGGGGGCGGTGTTGGTGGTCAGCGCCCACTGGGAAGCAACCCGCCCGGCGATCACCAGCGGCGCAACTCCCCCTCTGCTCTATGATTATTATGGTTTCCCGCCAGAATCGTATGCCATCCAGTACCCGGCTGCCGGGCAACCTGAGCTGGCGCAGCGGGTTTATGATCTGTTGACTTCAGCCGGGTTTTCACCCCATATGGACGGACAGCGCGGATTCGATCATGGCGTGTTTGTGCCACTCAAGCTGATGCTGCCGGAGGCTGATATTCCCTGCATTCAACTCTCGCAGTTGGCCAGCCTGGACCCGGCCAGCCACATCGCCCTGGGCAAGGCACTCGCCGCCCTGCGCCAGGAAAATGTTCTCATCGTCGGTTCGGGAATGTCCTTCCATAATTTACGCGCCTTCTTTGCGTCCCGCAGCTCCCAGGCCAGTCAGGAAAGCCTGGTTTTTGACCGCTGGCTGGTGGAAACCTGCACCAGTCCCGCCCTGAGTTTGCCTGAGCGGGAAGCACGCTTGACGGATTGGGAAGGTGCGCCTTATGTGCGTTTCTGCCATCCCCGCGAAGATCACTTGCTGCCATTGCATGTCTGCTTTGGGGCAGCGGCTGCATCAACTCCCGCAGCCCGCGCGGTGTTCAGCGGCGATGTGATGGGTCAGCGGGTGAGCGCTTTGCTGTGGTGAGCGTGCTGCTGGCTGACTGTGGCGGTCTGGGTAATTCGGGGAAGTGATCTGCTTCCCAACATGGTGTAAATTGGTTCTGGAAAAGGATTATTGGTATGGAGAACTTCACGGGAAATTTATTGCTCGCGTTCATCACCGGTCTGACCACCGGCGGTTTGAGCTGCCTGGCCATCCAGGGAGGGCTGTTGGCCGGTTCGATGGCGCATCAGATCGAAAAAGACTTGCAAAATGCGCCCAAAACCCGCAAGGCGAGGCGGGTTAAAAACCAGCCCACCGTCTCAGCACAGCCAATCCTGGTTTTTCTGGCGGCAAAACTGCTGGCTTATACCCTGTTGGGTTTCCTGCTGGGTTTGGTGGGGCAGATGTTTCAACTTTCGTCAGCCGCCAGGGCTGTGCTGCAAATTGGCATTGGCATCTTCATGCTGGGCTCGGCCTTGCGCATGTTGAACGTGCATCCCATCTTCCGTTATTTCGTCTTTGAACCCCCGGCCTTCATTCGGCGGCGGCTGCGCAAAACGGCGGCTGCTTCCGATTCCTCGCTGGTGACACCGCTTTTCCTGGGCTTGATGACGGTATTGATCCCTTGCGGCATTACCCAGGCCATGATGGCTGCGGCCCTCAGCACAGCCAATCCTTTGATGGGTGCCGCGTTGATGTTCGCTTTCACCCTGGGTACCAGCCCGGTCTTTTTCAGCGTGGCTTATTTTGCCACCCGGCTGGGAGCCAGGCTTGAGAAATATTTCATGCGCTTTGTGGCCGTGCTGCTGTTGTTCCTGGGACTGGTTTCCATTGATAGCGGCATTACCCTGGCCGGGTCGCCTTACTCGTTCACCCGCCTGGTCAACGCGGCCAGCCCGCAAGCCGGGACAAGCAGTGCGGCGCAGCAAGCCCCGGCACAGAGCGCGTTCGCGGTAGAGGTTTTTGGCGCCGGACTGCAGGATGCAAGCGCAATCGAAGATCATGTGATCACGGTTACGGTTAAGAATAATGCCTATGAACCTCGCACGGTGCACGCTCCGGCGGGAGTGCCGCTCAAGCTGCGGCTGGTCAGTGACCGGGTGTTTTCCTGTTCGCTGGCTTTTGTCATCCCTTCTCTGGGCGTGGAGCTTTACCTGGAGCCGACCGGTGAAGCCTTTGTTGACATTCCGCCCCAGGATAAAGGGACGCTTATGCCTTTTTCTTGCTCGATGGGTATGTTCACCGGCGATATCATTTTTGACCTGTGAGGAATACAATGACCAGACTTGTATTGAGTATCGCAAATATGGAATGTCCCAACTGCGCCATGAAGCTGGAAGGCCTGGAAGACAGCTTGCCGGGGGTGGCAATGGTTGAGGCCAGCTATCGCAAGGGGCGTATGGTGGTGGAATATGACGAATCCATGTTGAGCGAAGCTGCCATCCAGGCGGCCGTGGAGCACATGGGGTATACGGTGGCGGCCGCCAAGGCGGGTTGAGATGTCGCGGCGGGCGGTATTTCCCCTGGGTTTGTTTGTCGGCAGTGAAGCAGGTTGCGATGCGGGGCGAATGAAAACAAAAAAGCCTTCGAGTGCTCGAAGGCTTGAAACAAACAGCGGGGAGGGAGGGATTCGAACCCTCGGTCGGGCTAATTACCCGACAACCACTTAGCAGGCGGCCCCATTCAACCACTCTGGCACCTCCCCGATTTGCTCCACGAATTCTATCATACTTGCCACCTGTGGACAAGGCGGCAAGACGGGCGAAAAATGAGCCCTGTAAGTATGTGCCTTTTGGGACGCTACTTGCCATGTCCACTATTTTGGGTAGAAAGTATGTCCATTTTGCAGGATGGGCTGGGATATCTGGAAGCCTTCCGGTCAGAGGGATTTTCGTTTCCGGTATAAAACTGGTTTTCGGTGTGTATGGATCAAGCCGTACGCCGTCCATGCTGAGGTAACAGTTTGATCAAGAATAACAACAGCTCCTGGCATTTCCAGGAGCTGTTTGCGCCAGCCTGCTGATGCACGCATGGCCATTGATGGAGCGGAGGGAGAGGGATTCGAACCCTCGGTGGGCGTGAACCCACACATGTTTTCAAGACATGCACCTTAAGCCTCTCGGTCATCCCTCCCGGTGACCAGCATGCCCCAGGATTTTATCATATTCCCCCGGTCGCGGCAAGACGCGGTGATGCTGGCCTTGGCTTTCTGGCACAACGAGCATGGCTTTCAGAAAATCAAAACGGTTAAGCAAACACCAGATGACCCGTGTTTGCTGCCAGCCGAGGTCAGGTGTACAATACAGTCATCATTGTCGTGAAAAGGATACCTGCCATGCAAGAGCCAATCGAATTTGAAGACATTGCCTATTTTGAAGCGTTGTTTGACGAAGAACCTGCCAACCGGGTGGCGTTGAATGCTGTTACCCAAAACGGCCTGCAAGCTGCCGCTCTTAATCGGGAGGTGGTCAACCGCAGCCATCACAGTTTTTCGCACCTGATCAAGACCCCCAAGGCCACTGACCAGAAAGCCAGCGGACGCTGCTGGTTGTTTGCCGGGTTGAACGCCCTGCGCCTGGAGGCGCGCCGCAAGCTGAACCTGAAGAAATTTGAGCTTTCCCAAACCTATCTCATGTTTTGGGACAAGCTGGAAAAGGCCAATTTCTTTCTGGAAAGCATTCTTGAAACACTGGATGAACCGCTGGACGGGCGGCTGATGATGTGGCTGCTGGACCATCCCATTGCCGATGGCGGACAGTGGGACATGTTTGTCAGCCTGGTCAGGAAGTATGGCGTGCTGCCCAAGGGTTTCATGCCCGAAACCTTCAGCAGCAGTACCTCGGCTCCAATGAACCGTATGCTGACCAGCAAACTGCGCCGCGACGCGGCCAGTCTGCGCCAGATGCATGCTGCCGGTGCAGGCATGGAAGAATTACGCGAAGAAAAAGACGTGCTCCTGGCTGAGCTTTACCGCATGCTGGCTATTCACCTTGGTCAACCGCCGCAAAGTTTTGTCTGGCAATGGCGCGATCAGGACGGTGAATTCCACCGGCATGGCGAGATCAGCCCGCAGGAGTTCTTTGCCGAATATGTTGGCAGTGATCTGGATGACCTGGTGTGCCTGATCAACGCCCCCACCGCGGACAAGCCCTATGACCGCACGTACACCGTGCAGTACCTGGGGAATGTGGTTGACGGCCAGCCAGTGCGCTATTTGAATGTAGCTATGGATACCTTTAAGCACATCACCTGCCAGAGCCTGGCGGATGGGCAGGCGGTTTGGTTCGGCTGTGATGTGGGCAAGTTGTTCAACAAAGAGCTGGGTATTCTTGACCTCGAAGTCTATGACTTGGAATCGTTGTATGGCATGGATTTCCGGCTGGACAAGGGTCAGCGCCTGGATTATGGCGAAAGTCAGATGACACATGCCATGGTGTTGACGGGCGTCAATCTGGATGAAACAGGCCAGCCAAACCGCTGGCGGGTGGAGAACAGTTGGGGCCGGAAGTATGGCGACAAAGGTTTTTTGGTAATGAGTGATGCCTGGTTTGAGGAATTCATGTATGAGGTGGCTGTCAGCAAACGCTATCTCTCGCCTGAACTGCTGGCGGCCCTGGAAGCTGAACCAGTGGTACTGCCTCCCTGGGACCCGATGGGCTCGCTGGCCGGGGCAGACTGAAGCCTGGGCGAATACCAGGCTCTGTTAATCAAATGTATGATGATGATCCGCCGCAAGCGATTCAGCTGAGCGGCGGGTTTCTCTTGCTTGGGAAACACACAACGAATTTACGCAACGCCGCTCATGCAGTGCCCGGCGCGTGGCGGTTTCGCAGGGTACGCAGTTCCTCGTGTGATGGAACGCCAGGGGTGAAAGCGGCAGCCTCACCCGACAGGTGATCGTGCTCTCCCCAGCTCAACAGTTGCACTTCCTGTTTTGCATTTTGCGTTGTTGCAGCAAGGCGTGCATAAGAGCAATTCTGGCTGTGGACACCGCGTACCATATTCATGTCTGCTGCAGGACAAAGAGCTTCAATCGTGGCGCGGAATATGCCGCCGTGTCCGACCATCACGATATGCTGATCCTGCCGGCCTTCCAGGGCCTTGCTCAATGCCAGTTGCATGCGCCGGATCAGATCGTACTGGTTTTCACCTTGTGGAAAACGGATATCTGGGCAGCCCTCAAACCAGGTCTGAAGAACGCGGTTGTGATGCTCCCAGGCGGCCTGAAGGTCTTCTGCCCCTTCCAGTTCACCGACATCCAGTTCCCGCAGTTCTTCCAGCACAGTCCAGGGCAGCCCTGAAGCCACAGCAATGTATTCAGCAGTTTCAATCGCCCGCTTCAACGGCGAGCAATAGACTGCATGGATAGCCTGTGTCTTGAAGAAAGCTGCCGTTTGCCTGGCTTGCAAGACGCCGCGCGGGGTGAGTGAGTAGTCAATCTTGCGGCAAGAAAATTCTTTGGTCAGGTTGGCGACATTTTCGCCGTGGCGTACAAGATAGATCAGATTCATGGAGAAGACAAGGCGCCTCTTGCAACAGGGTTGAGACGAGGATTTGCAAAATGGGAGTTGCATCCACAATGCCAGTGGGTATAATGTATTATATCGGGAGAATTTAATAAAGGGAGAGGTGGAGATGAAAAGCAGAGCCCCGGCTGTCAAAGCCCTTTTGGTGTGGTTGGTTGTTTTGGCTGTTTTGGCGGGCTGTAATTTGCCCACCGGTGAAGCACCGGCTGACAACGGCATGGAACAGACTCAAATCTCGTTGGGCATTCAGGCCACCATGCTGGCAGAGCAGCAGGCCACGCTGGATGCCGAAGTCAGTCAGGCAGTTGTGCCGCCGCCAGTGCAGGAGCAGCCCACCCAACCGGTTCTGCCGGTTGAGCAGCCCACCTACACCCCGTATCCAACCTATACAGTGGAAGCTCCGCCGCTGCCTGCCGACACCGCAGCGGCCCCGGCCGCGCCAGTGGTGCAGGATGTGAGTGCCCAGGTCAAGGCGGCCAATATTCTGGTCTTTGAAGATATGCAGGGCATGGCCGAGGTGACCTATGTGCGCAATACGGTCAATCGCATGGGCTTCCGCGGCGGCAAGATTGTCTTTGTGGGTGACGCCGTGGGCAACTTCATGGAGCATCTTAACTCCCCCCAGCCCTGGGATCTGATCATCGTGGCGGCCGAATCACGCAGTGCGGTGCGCGGTGAGTTTTGGGATGTGATCCTGGAACGGGTCAACAATCGTGATGCTGCCCTGATCGTTGAGATCTGGTATCTGGATTCGATCGCCAACGGGCGCATTGCTCCTTTGCTCTACAAATGTGGGGTCGAATTCGAACGCGACTGGACCCGCAGTGGCAACTATGACCCGTATGATTATTCGATCTACTGGCTGGATTCTGGTCATCCCTTGCTAAGCAGTCCCAATTATGCCCAGCCGCTGAGCTACCCCACCGTGTACTGGACGGGGGACGTGGGTGATTTAATTCGTCTGGGCTCCAGCGGTGATGCTGAACTGGTGGGGGGATTATACATGCACGAAAAGTCTTCGCGCGGTGTGCTGGCAACCTGCCTGGACGGCACAATGGTGATTCAAACTTTTTGCAGCCACGATTATCCGCAAGCCAAGGTGCAGGCCTTGTGGGAAAATTATATTACCTATACCCTGACCAATCATTTTAAGAAGTTGAATGCTCAATAAAATGACAAGCGGGGTCAGCCCTTTATAGAAAGCAGCACAGGGAATCCGCTCTGCCTGGCTGCAGATAGAGATGTATTGATCCTCTTATGATGAACACTGATTACTTACATTACGCTGTCATCCTTTTCATCTCCGGGTGCATTTCCCTGTTCTTCATCCTGCTCACCTGGCCAAGACGCCGGGCGCCAGGGGTGTTGGCATTAATGGTATTCATGGGCGGGGCCACCATTTGGGCCTGGACCTACAGCCTGCACTGGTTGTTCCCCGAGTGGCCGGCGCGTTTCTTCTGGCTGGATGCCACTTATCTGGGGGTGGTGATCGTGCCCACTGCCATGGTCCTCTTTGCCTTCCAGGTCACTTATCTGGACAAATGGATCACCAGGAAGACCATTGCTTTGCTGTGCGTGGAACCGGCTCTGACCCTGATCCTTTTGTGGACTGACCCCTGGCATGGATTGTTCTTCGCCGGTAAACGTACCCCTTCCAGTTCAGATATTTATGAAGGTGGATTGTGGTTTTGGCTCAATATCGTTTACATCTACGCCCTTATTCTGGTCAGTGTGTTCATTATTATTCGCGGCTTTTTACGTACCCGCGGTATTTTTCGACAGCAGTACGGCTTGATCCTGATCGGGGCTTGTATTCCTCCACTGGTCAATCTGCTGCGTTTTATGGGCGTCTCGCCTTTTCCCGGTATGGATCCGACGCCAATCATGTTCATATTTCAGGGATTGTTTTACACAGTTGGCATTTACCGCTTCTCCATTTTTGATCTGGTGCCGGTGGCCAAAGAGGCATTGCTGGAAACCATGCCCGAAGGGCTGTTGGTGGTGGACGATCGTTGGCGGGTGGTGGAGATCAACCAATCTGCGTTGGCATTGCTGCAACAGGATCGCACGACCGTGATCGGTGCCAACATTGTCTCTGCCCTGCGCCAATGGCCGGAACTGGAAGCGTTGATCCGGCGGGGCGACCGGGTTCCCATTTCTTTTCAGGTGAAATACCAGAAAAAATTTCTGGGGGTGAACATTACACCTTTGTATAACCGGGAGCAGCAAATTACCGGCAGACTGGTCACCTGGCAGGACATTACCAAGCAACTGCAAATCGAGGCGAGACTGGAAGAAGCCAATCAGAAGCTGCGCGCCCAGCTGCGTGAGATCAAATCCCTGCAAGCTTCACTGGAAGACCAGGTGATCCGTGACCCGTTGACCAATCTGCTCAACCGCCGCTTTCTGGAGGAGGCACTGCCCAAGGAAGTGGCGCGCGCCCAGCGTAAGGAGTATCCGGTTACCATTCTGATCATTGACATCGATGAATTCAAGCTGGTCAATGATACCTATGGTCACGCCGCTGGCGACCTGATCCTGCAGAATTTGGGACGCCTGCTTTCCAAACAGACCCGCAAAGATGACATTGCCGTGCGGCTGGGGGGGGAGGAATTTTTGATCCTGTTGACTGAAGTTGGCCTGGAGCAGGGCATGAAACGCGCCGAAGATATCCGCCGTTTGATCGAAAAGATGAGGAGCGAAGTGGATGATTTTCGGGTTGGTATCACCGTGTCGATCGGGGTAGCCGAGTTCCCTTCCAGCAGCAAAGAAATTCGGGATGTGATGCGCAAGGCGGACCAGGCGATGTACCGGGCAAAGTTCAAGGGGCGCAATCAGGTGGCGCGTTAGTGCTGTGATAAATTAAAAAGTAGAAAATGGGTCTTTGGGAACAACCGTGAAGCATGGTAGATCAATGGGGGTGTTTTTTGGCGCAAAGCGCCAAAAAACACCCCCACCAAACTTCTTTTTCACGGCAATTCCCAGAGAGCCAGTAAAAATTTTTCGCCGCCCGCTACAGTTCTCATGATATACTTTAAGATGGTAATTTATGGTCTCTTTGTACTGGTAGTAAGTAAAAAAATCTAAGGATGAAAATGATGAAAACAGTTTTGCTCATGCGGCACGCGAAATCCAGTTGGAAACATGAGGACATCGAAGATATCGACCGTCCATTAAGCAAGCGGGGTAAAAATGACGCTCCCATGATGGGCAGTCTGCTGAAGAAACATGATCAGCTTCCTCAATTGGTTCTTTCCTCTTCTGCCAAACGCACCCGGCAAACTGCCAAAGCGGTAACCAAGGAATGTGGCTGTGAGGCCGAGATACAATATCTCGATTCTTTATACCTGGCTGAACCGCAAGCGTATATCGAGGCAATGCAAGCTTTGGCGGATGATGTGGAGCGTGTGCTGGTCATCGGCCATAACCCGGGCCTCGAGGGATTGGTGCAGCTTTTCAGCGGGCGGGTTGAGTCGATGCCCACTTCGGCCGTCGCGGTTATCGACCTATCCATCAAACACTGGAAAGACTTGAGCAGTAATGTTGAAGGCAACCTGGTGGCCCTGTGGCAACCGGACCACGATAAAAAGAAGAAGGATGAGAAATAGCAATATCTTTTTGCATGATCCAAAATACCATGTGGATTTGCTCCGGCCATGATGCCGCGGCAGATCCATTTTTTTACACGCTGGATGACAGAGAGTAAATGAGGGAAGTAAGATGAACATTTCAAAACCACAGCAGAAGCCATTCGGTTTATGGCCCAGCCCGGTCTCGCCAGAGATGCTCAGCCGCCGCCTGCGCCTGAGCGAACCATTGTGGGATACAGACGGTGAAACCCTGCTCTGGCTGGAAGGCCGCGGCGGGCAAAGCACCGTGCTGGCCCAAACCGGAAAGGATGCCTGCCGGCAATTGAACATTCTGCAGTCGGCCGGCGGCGGGGTGGGCTATGGCGGCGGGGCATTCAGTGTGTCGCAGGGCACGCTGGTCTTTGCTGCCCGGGATGGCCGACTCTACCGGCGCAGCCTGCAAGCTGACCAGCCGCGAGCCATTACCCCTGCTTTTGGCAGTTGCGCCGCGCCGGTACTCTCACCGGATGGAAATTGGGTGGTGTATGTCTTCAGCGACGGGAACAGCGACTGTCTGGGATTGGTGGAAGCCGCTGGATCAGGCTGGCCCAAAAAGCTGGCCGCCGGTGCTGATTTCTACATGCAGCCGGTCTGGCATCCGCAGGGCAGCCACCTGGCCTGGGTGGAGTGGGATCACCCCAACATGCCCTGGGATGGCGCCCGACTGAAGCTGGCCCGCTTTGACAGCCAAAAAGGCGAATTTTTGGAAGAAAAAATTATTTCCGGGGATGAAACCACACCCGTTGCCCAGCCTGAATTTTCGCCGGATGGGCGCTGGTTGAGCTTCCTGCGCGGGGCCGAGGAATGGGAAGACCTGGTGCTTTTTGATCTGCAAACGGGCAGCGAGCAGGTACTGGTGCGCGGCGAGGGCTTCATGCTTTCTGAGCCTGCCTGGATCCAGGGGCGGCGTTTTTACGGCTGGAATGCTTCCGGTGACCGCATCTACCATTTGCGCTGCCAGCAGGCAGCTTTCAGCCTGTGGCAGGTGGAGCTGAACAGCGGCCGCTGTATGCAAATCGATACCAGCCCTTACACATATCTGGATCAACTCAGCGTTTCGCCGGCGCGGGAAGAGCTGGCCTTCGTCGCCTCGGCCCCGCAGGTTCCCACCCGCATCGTACGTTGGGATGGAAAGACTCTGCGTATTGCGGCTTACAGCCAGGCAGAATTGCTCCCGGCAGAAATGCTGGCTGTGGCGCTTCCTGTTCACTGGCTTGCCGAAGATGGCACAACTGTGCATGGCATTTATTATGCCCCCACCCACAGCCATTTTTGCGGACAGGGCCTGCCGCCGGCCATTATCAACATTCATGGCGGGCCAACTTCGCAGGCCTCCATTGCGTATGATGCCGAGCGCACCTACTTCACCAGCCGCGGCTATGGCTGGCTGGATGTGAACTATCGCGGCAGCAGTGGTTATGGGCGTAGTTATCAGCAGACCATGCATGGCCGCTGGGGGGATGTGGATGTGGAAGATGCCGCGGATGGCGCTCAAGCTCTGGTGGATCAGAAATTGGCGGATGGCAGCCAGTTGGTGATTCGCGGCAGCAGCGCAGGCGGCTACACCGTGCTCAATTCACTGGTGCGTTACCCCGGCCAGTATCAAGCTGGCATCTGCCTGTATGGTATTGGCAATCTGTACACCCTGGCAATGGAAACCCACAAGTTTGAGCTGCATTACAACGATCGCCTGATCGGGGTGCTGCCCGAGGCCAGCGATAAATACTATGGCTGGTCGGCAATCTTCCATGCCGAGCGTATTCATGATGCCCTGGCGCTGTTCCACGGCAGTGCAGATACTTCCGTGCCGCCTTCGCAATCCCAGGAGATCGCTCACATCTTGCAAGCCAATGGCGTGCCGAATCTCTTTCAACTTTATGAGGGTGAGGGGCATGGTTTCCGTCAGGAGGCAACTATCGCCGACTACCTGCGCCAGACGGAGCGCTTCCTGCAGGAGAATGTGCTTTTTGCACCGTAGGTTGGCTGGTATTACCAGGTTTGCAGAAAAATCCACCGAATGCTTCTTGCACGGCAAATTCCAGAGGCACAAAAAATAACCGCACACCTTGCCAAGGTGTGCGGTTGGAATTGTTGCCCAGTTTTTGGGATACTGTTGCTCAAGCTGTGACTGGTTCTGGTTCCTCTTCGGGGTTGACGCCGGCCATCATCAGACCGAGCTGTTTGAGGGAAGAGGTGGGCCCGTCAACGATGCCCACGATGCGCCCTTCGTAGATGACCGCAATGCGGTCAGACAAGGCACGAATTTCATCCAGGTCTTCAGAGATGAGCAGGGTGGCTGTGCCGTGCTCGCGCTGCTCCAGCAGACGTTGATGGATGTACTCGGTGGCGCCGATATCCACGCCGCGTGTGGGCTGGGCGGCGATCAACACCTCCGGTTTGCGGGTCAGTTCGCGTGCCAGGATTAGCTTTTGAATGTTGCCGCCCGAAAGGTTCTTGAGCGGGGTGTCGATGCCGGGGGTTTTCACGTTGAAAGATTGCACGGCTTCCCTGGTTTTGGCGGCGATGTTTTTGAAATTCATGAAGATCGATTTGGAATAGGGTTCCTTGGGGTGATCTTCCAGAATGAAGTTGTCGGCCACACTGAATTCACCGATGGCTCCTTCCCGCATACGCTCTTCGGGAATGTAGGACTGACCGGCCTCAATATGTTCCAGGGGCGAAGCAAGGGTAACGTCTTTGCCATTAAGGAGCACCTTGCCGCCAGTGATGGGCCGCAGGCCGGCCAGAGACTCGCAGAGTTCGCGCTGCCCGTTGCCAGAAACACCGGCCAGGCCGAGAATCTCACCGCTATTGACCGTCAACGAAACTTCATTCAGCGCCTGGGTGCCGCGGTCACTCTGCACACATAGATTTTCGATCTCCAGAGCAGGCTTACCCTCCTTCAAGGGCGAGCGCTGATATTCAAGAATGATTGGGCGTCCGACCATCATCTGTGCCAGGTCGGCTTTGGTAACGCCTTCGGGGGTGCACTGGTTGACCACACGCCCGTCGCGCAGCACGGTGATGCGGTGGCTGATGGCCAGCACTTCATGCAGCTTGTGGGAAATAAAGATCAGCGCATGACCATCCCGCGCCATTTGTTTGAAGGTGGCAAAAAGTTCGTCCACTTCCTGCGGGGTGAGCACGGCGGTGGGTTCATCCAGCACGATCAGGGCTGCACCGCGATACAGGGCTTTGATGATCTCCACCCGCTGCTGCTCGCCGACAGCCAGTTGCCAGACATAGGCCTGCGTATCCACCTTGAGACCATACTGCTCACTCAACATATTGATCCGTTTTTCAACCACGTCCAGATCCAGCATGAAGCCGCGCGAGGAAGCCAGCCCCAGGGCAACATTTTCGACCACGGTCAATGAGGGCACCAGCATGAAGTGCTGGTGGATCATGCCGATGCCGGCCTGAATCGCATCCTGCGGAGAGCGGAAGTGCATTTCCTTGCCGTCTATGAAGATCTGGCCGCCATCCGGCTTGTAAAGCCCATAGAGCTGCTTCATCAAGGTGCTTTTTCCAGCGCCATTTTCACCCAGCAGGGTGTGGACCTCACCGGCTTTAACATCAAAACTCACTTGATCGTTGGCCAGCACGCCTGGAAAACGCTTTACGATGTCGATCATTTGCATTTGCTCAATGCGGGGAAGACCTGTTGGCAGTAAATTGGACATGGACTTTTTCACCTGTTTTCTAAAGAATGATGACAAGCTGCCTTCTTCTTCACAAGCTTCAAGTCAAGCTGCGCTTGATGCCTGTGAAGAAGGCCGGTCAGCCCGCAGAAAGCGGGCTGACCGGTTGCAAATCATTAAGGAGTGGCCAGCGGGTTGATGGAGCCATCCATGATACCCTGGATGACAGTTTCTGCCGCAGCTTTGACATCGGCCGGAACATCGATGGCCGGGTTGTAGGTCAACACCAGACCGCCATTCTTGAAGGTCAGGGTGTAGGACTTGCCGCCCATCACGCCAGCATTGTGGCTGGTGATGATGTCTTCGATGACGCCGACCCAGTCAAACACCTGGCAGGCAACCACAGTCTCGGGAGCCAGGGAAGCCTGGTCCCACTGCGTGCCAAACCAGTACGCGCCATTTTCCTTGGCCACGCCGATGGCGCCCACCACGGACTGGGAGGAGCCGGTCAGCATGTCGGCGCCGGCGGCAATGTGGGTTTCAGCCGCGGCGGCCATCAGGGAAACGTCCGAGAAGGAACCGGTGTAGGAAATGTTCACTTTTACTTCAGGCTTGGTTGCCTTGGCGCCGTTTGCGAAACCATCGACAAACAATTTGGCATCGCCAGCTTCCACCGGACCAGCCACACCCAGCACACCGCTCTCAGACATCAATGCAGCGATGGCGCCCATTACGTAGCCGCCTTCCTGGGATTCAGCCTGGTAGGCGAAGACATTGGTGACACCCTGTTTCTGGAAGGTATCCAGCGAGGTGCCCCAGGCAAAGCTCACTTCGGGGAAGTCCGGGGCAATTTGGGCCAGGGAGGTGCCGTATTGTGAACCATGGGCGAAGACGATGTCATAGCCCTCGGCGGCGTAGTCACGGATGGCAGCGGCAGCATCGGGCACATTGAACATGTTTTCGGAGTAGACGAGTTCCATGGCTGATGGGCCGCCCATCTTTTCCTGAACAGCCACCAGACCTGCGTACATGGACTGGCTGAAGGCCATATCAGTGATCGAGCTGGGCATGATCAAGGCCACGCGCAGGGTCTCTTTGACCACGGGCGCTGGGGTGGCGGTAACAATAACCTGTTCGACAACAGTTTCGCCTTCCACGATACGGGTCACTTCAATCGGAACTTCGACCGAAGCCGGGGTGCAGGCGGCTGCTAACAGGGCAACCATGACCATGACCAAACCAAGTTTATACAAAGCTTTTTTCATTTTCTTTTTCTCCTGTGTTAGTAAAAAAACGAACCACGTGTATTTAGTAGAACCGGACAACATCACAATTTTCTGGTTTCTTTTTTTACCTTCCTTTCTTTGAAAAGATAACAATCTGACCAGACTACGGCTTAATTTTCACCGCGCTCAAATGGCTTGGTCAACGCCGCCGGGGTGGATGCCCGGTTGGCAGCAAAGGTCAAAGCCAGAATGGTGAGGATATAGGGCATCATTACTGCAATGTCGGATGGCAGCGGAATGCCCAGAACCTGGATCCACAGTTGCAAGGCATTGACAAAGCTGAACAATAATGCGCCCCACAGGACACCCACTGGCCGCCAACTGCCAAAATATACCAGGGCAACAGCAATGAAGCCCATGCCGCTGGTCATATTCTCCTGGAAAAGATTGATCAAGGCGATCGACAGGGATGCTCCCGCGATGCCGGCCAGCATACCGCCGGTGGTCACGGTAATGTAGCGGATCAGGTTCACATTCACGCCCAGGGTGTCGGCCGCTTTGGGGTTTTGACCCACGGCGCGCACCTTGAGGCCAAAGGTGGTTCGATTCAACACCCAGCTGGCCAGGGGCACCAGCAGAAAAGCACCGTATACCAGGATGTTGTGGTTGAAGAGCACATCGCCCAGGGTGGGGATGCTGCCCAGCAAGGGGATGCGCACTGGCGGAAAACCGGAGATCGATTCAACGCTGCCCAGGGTTCGTTTGAAAAGCAGGGTCGAAAGGCCCAAACCGAAAAGCTGCAAACCGATGCCGCTGATGCCTTGTTTGGCCTGCAGGGTCACACTGACCAGGGACATCATCAGACCCATCAGGATGCCGGTGATGGCTGCCGCTAGCAAGCCCAGCCACAGATTGCCGCTTTTCATGGCGAAGAAGAAGCCGCTGTATGCGCCCATCAACATGATGCCGTCCACGCCCAGGTTAAGCACACCCGAACGCTGTGAGAAGGTTTCGCCAATGGCAGCATATAGATAGGGGGTCGCCAGGCGAATGCCGGTATACAGGATGCCCAACAGCACGGGAAGAGTGAAAAGCTCAGCCATTGATTTCTCTCCTTTGGGCACGCTTGCGGGCATAGATGTCGGCGCTGACGACGAAGATCACCACCAGCCCGAGGATGGCATCAATTAAGGCCGAGGGCACCTGTACCACGCGCTGCATGCGGTTGCCGCCCACCAGCAGGCCGCCGAACAGCACCGAGGCTGGAATGGCGCCCAGGGGGTGCAGCTTGCCGAACAAGGCAGCCACAATGCCCGAGAAACCATACCCGCCAGACAGGCCTTCGATCATGCGGTAATGGACGCCCATCACTTCCACTGCTCCGGCCAGGCCGGCAAAGGCGCCGCCCAGGATCAGGGACAGGGCCTGGTAGAAGGGCACGGGCACGCCTGCATACCGGCTGGCGTTCGGGTTCAAACCCACGGCCCGGATGCGGTAGCCGATGGTGGTGCGCCACAGGAAAATGTATACCAGAAAGGCCATGATCACTGCCAGGATGGCTCCGCTGTGCAGCAGTGTCCTGGGCACCAGACGGGTCAGCCATACCTGGGGTGGCAGTTGAGCCGATTGGGCGATGCGGGTGCCTCTCTCGATTTCTTCCGGGTCAAGCAGCGGGCCGCGCAGCAGGAAGTTGGCAAACTGCAAGGCAATGGCATTCATCATCACCGTGCTGAGGATTTCGTTCACCCCAAGACGGGATTTGAGGTATCCCGGCACGCCGCCCCAGACAGCCCCGGATGCAGTGCTGGCGATCAGGCAGGCTGGCAGGAGCAGCCAGCGCGGCCAGGTGTCCATGCCAATCGAGAGCGCTGTGGCGGCCAGGGCGCCGACGATCAACTGGCCTTCACCACCGATATTGACAACACCGCCGCGGTAGGCGATCAACACACCCAAACCAACCAGTAGCAGCGGCGTGGCCTTTACCAGGGTTTGGGTGAGGGCAGACACGCTGCCTACTGCACCGTCCAGCATGGCACTGTATGCTACCAGCGGGTTTACTTTGAGGGCCAGCAACATGCCGGCACCAATCAGCAACGCCAGAGGCAGCCCCAACAGTGGCAACAAAGCTTCTAAAGTGCGATTAAGGTATTCCTTAATCCCCGGTTTTTTATCCGG
>JAGVAB010000005.1 GCA_020060485.1 Anaerolineales bacterium | reverse complement strand
TGCCGGCATACCCGGCTTGAGCTTCAATTCCTGGTTGGGTACGAGCAGCTTCACTGCGTAGACTGTAGCGCGCCGGCCTTCGACCGTTTGCACGTTGCGCGGGGTGAACTCGGCCTGATCAGATATATAAACCACGGTACCTGTAAACGATTCCCCCAGGAAGGAGTCGGTGACGATGGTCACTTGATCGCCTACATTTACCCTCCCGTATTCTGTCTCCGGGATATATACGATCAGTTCCACTTCTTCTAATTGGCCGATCACCAACAATGTGCTGCCAGGCGAGACGGTTTCACCAGTCTCAGCGTTGCGAGCCAGGATAATGCCCGAAACAGGCGCTTGGATCACGGTTTTTTCCAGCTGGTTTTCGACCACTTTTGCGGCGCTCCGAGCCTGTTCCAACGCCGCTTCGGCCTGGTCGACTGCCACCTCAGCTTGTTTGACGCCTATTTCCGCCGCTTTAACCTGCAGGGATTGCTCACCGGTCTTCAACTGGCTTAAACGATCCAGGGCGGCGTCGTAACGGGCCTGAGCGACTGCCACTCGCCCGCGAGCTTCCAGGATGTCCGTCGCGGCCTGCGAGGTTAACATTCGATCGTATGCTGAGCGGGTCGCATCCAATTCCGCCTTGGCCGCGTCGAACTGCTCCTGCGCGTAGGTCTCCAGGTTCTCCTTATCCTGGGCAGCCGTAGCCTGGTCGAGAATCTGTTGGGCGACTAGGAAGGCCGCCTGGGCTTCTCCGAGGCGTTTTTCCGCATCAATGAATTCTTTGTAGGCGCTGCTTTCCACCAGCCGTTGGAGATTGGCCTGTTCCGTGTCCAGCGTCCTGCGGGCATCGGCAACTTCCTCCTCTGCTGCCGCAATCTCTTCGGATTTTTGGTAGTACCATACTGGCAGGGAGAATTCTTCTGGCACCGCTGCCTGCCACGCCAAGGCCCGCTGTTGTTGGTCCTGAAGGCGAGCCGCGTCTAAGGCCATCTCGTATTGGACTTGAGCGCTCTCCAGCCCAGAACGAGCTGAGTTCAGCGCTGCTTCCGCCACCTTTACGGCAGCCATTGTCTGATCGTACTGGGCTTTTAATAGCTGATCGTCCAGGCGAAAGAGTTCGTCTCCAGCTTCTACCTGTTGGCCTTCCTCCACATTGATAGAAAGCAGTTCCCCGCCAATTTGGGGAGAAATATCGACAGTCCGGGCTGAGAATGTGCCAGATGCTTCAAGTTCCGAGCCATTACTTGCGTTGGCGATATTCCCACATGCGCTCAATGCAAAGCTTAGAGCAAGGACGAGCAACATTGGCCAATAACGGTTTTTTTTCATTGCTAACTCCTTTGTAATGAAATAGATTGATGTTTTTCTATTCAACTGCACTCACAGGCGTTTTCGGAACATAAACACGCTGGCAAAGAAAACGACGATGCTGAAAACGGCCATCGGCCAGACCCAGTTCCATAGCGTGAAAAATCCCACACCTTTGAGCATGATGCCCCGCACGATCTCCAGGAAATACGTGACAGGTAGAAGATAACCGGCGTAATAGGCCACCCAGGGCATATTTTCACGCGGGTATAACAATCCAGCCAGAAGGAATGATGGCATCATGATGAAGGATGCCATATACATGGCCTGCATTTGCGTCCTCGAGACATTGGAAATCAACACGCCCAAACCAAGAGAACCGAGCAGGAAGATCAAACTGAGGGCGGCCAGTAAAACTATGCTGCCGGCAACTTCAACACCAAACCAAATCGCGCCAACAGCAACCGTCATAGCGACGTTGACGAAGGCAACCAGGATGAAGGGTAAAATCTTTCCCAGCATCAACTCCCATGAACGCACGGGTGTGACAATCAACTGCTCCAATGTCCCCTGTTCTCGTTCACGCACGATGGCAAACGCTGTCAGTAGCAAAGTTTGGACTTGCAAAATAACAGCTACCAGACCAGGGATCATGAAATTCATCTTTCTCAAATTGGGGTTGTACAGATAGCGCACACGTGCGTCTACTGGTAATTGAATTGTCATACCCGCGCCGCTACGCTCCAGGCGTTGAACAAGAATCTCCTGCGACGTGTACTGACTGACTGTTTCGGCCGCCAATTGAGCGGTCTGCGCTATCGTAGGATTTGAACCATCAATGTAAAATTGAATTGCTCCTGCGCCGCCAGTGGAAATCTCGCGCCCAAAGCTTTCAGGGATATACAAGCCGGCTTTGATTGTTCCTGCATCCAACATTTCCAATATTTGATCTTCACTTTGAGCTGAATGCGTAACCATAAAAAATCCACTGACCGTAAATTTGTCAACCAATAATCGGCTGGCATCTGTCTTTGATAAGTCGGCAACTGCTAAAGGAATATCCTCAACATCATTGGCAACCGCATATCCCAACAAGACCAGCATCATGACTGGGAAGACGATAACCAGCGCAAGGGTGCGCGAGTCACGAATGATATGCAGCCATTCTTTCCTTACAATCGTTGTCATTCGGCGAAAACCTTGTCTCATACGAAACTCCTTAATCCTTATCTGCTCGCACTTGCTGGCGATTTTCCTGATCTACGAGCGAAACGAAGATATCTTCTAGCGATGGTAGGATGCGTTCGATCCGTTCCACGACGATGCCGCTGGATTGCAACATTTGCTCCAACTCAGCTTTTTGTTTTTCAGATGCGACCTGGACATGAAGCAACACGCCGTGCGCCGCCACATCTTGGACGATGGGCAAGTCTCTCAAAACCAGTTCCGCGCGGCTGGGTTCCTGGCAATCCACCTCAAAGAGCACTCCAATCATACTTTCTCTCAGCGAGTCGGGGTCGCTCAACGCAATCAGGCGGGAACGATGCATCATCCCAATCACGTTGCAAAATTCGGCTTCATCCATATAGTGCGTGGTCGCCAGGACGCTGACACCCTGGCCTGCCAGTTGGTAGATCATCTCCCAAAACTCTCGACGCGAAACCGGGTCCACACCCGCCGTCGGTTCATCCAGAAAAAGCATGGGCGGTTCATGAACGATAGCGCAGGCCAGCGCCAATCGCTGCCGCCATGCGCCCGAAAGATCACTGGCCAGCTGCTTTTCATGTCCTCGTAGACCTGCCATCTCGATCAATTCAGTGAGGCGCGGTTTGAGTTTTTCACGCGGCACGCCGTACAAGTTGGCGTAAAAATCAAGGTTTTCATAAACCGTCAAATCGTCATACAGAGAAAACTTCTGCGACATATAACCAATACGTTGTTTGACTTCTTCGGAATGTTTCGCTACATCGTAGCCCATCACGCGCGCTTCACCAGCAGTGGGTACGAGAATACCGCAAAGCATTCGGATGGTGGTCGTTTTTCCAGCTCCGTTTGGTCCCAGCAATCCAAAAATCTCACCCCTGGGGATTTCAAAGCTAACCTGGTTGACGGCGGTAAAATCACCGAATTTTTTTGTTAACTGGATCGCCTCTATTGCTTTTTCGGTGCTCATGCCTGGGCCTCCTGCTTTTCAACCAGGTGGATGAAGACATCTTCCATCACAATCCGCGCTTCTCGGAGGACACTGATGTTCGCCCCTTCCCTTTTTAGGGATTCTTCAAGGTTTGGCAAAACTTTGCTTGAATCCGTAACCGAGAGGCGTAAACGGTCGCCTACCGCACGCCAGCTCAGTACGCCCTCCGTCTGGTCCGCAACCGCACGCAGGATACGCCGCGGGCGGGCTTTTGCTTCGACAATGCGAAACGGCATCTGTTTTTCCAATTTATTTGGCGAACCGGTGATGAGTATTCGTCCCCGGTATAAAATGCTTACCGTCTTACAGCGCTCAGCTTCATCCATATACGGTGTGCTGACCAATACGGTCACGCCTTGGTGGATAACCTTAGTCAGCAGCTGCCATAACTCGCGCCTGGAAACCGGGTCTACGCCTGTGGTAGGCTCGTCCAACAATAGGATTTCTGGCTCGTGGACCAGCGCGCAAGCCAGCGCCAGTTTCTTGCGCATTCCGCCGGAGAGATTTTCACTTCGTCGTTTGATGAAATCTGTTAAACGAGCAAAATCCAGCAGTTCATCAATGCGAGTTTTTTGTCTCTCGCGTGGTACGCCATTGATGTCTGCAAAGAAACGCAGGTTTTCCAATACACTTAAATCCGGGTATAAACTGAAGGCTTGTGGCATATACCCCAGACGAGCGCGGATTTTTTCAGGCTGCTTGCTTACGTCAAGTTCTGCTAAATGAGCAGAGCCTGAGGTGGGTTCCATTACAGTTGCAAGAATGCGCAACAGCGTGGTTTTGCCGGCACCGTCAGGACCGACCAGGCCGTACAACTCTCCTGGTTTAACAGTCAAATCAACCCCCGCCAATGCAGGCTCCGCCTCTTTGGTTTTTGAGTAATATTTCGTGAGCTGTTGTGTTTTTATAACTTCTTCCATCTTTTCTCCTGATGCGCCTTTTTGGTGGGTCGTTTACTCGATTTTTAATGGAGCAATCACTTTAGAAAGCATTTTCCCCAGGTTATCGCGCGCTTCCTTGTCCATGCGGTTGAGAAGGATTTCGTAATTGCGAATTCTCTTGAGAACATTATCGGTTAATTCAACGGCATTACTTTCTCCTGACACAAGCCCTAGCATAAATCCGGGAAGCAAGTTTAACCCCCCGGCATTTTTTCTCTCAATTAGGGCGAGAATTGCTGAAGCGTAATAATCCATCATACGATGCCGTCCCAGGACGCGTAATCGTGTAACGAGATCGCTTATTACATCCGTACAATAAAGTACGTCGTCAAGACCAGCATCAATTTGAAGGAGGATGTCTTCTGCCAGTTTTGCATCTTCAAATTCCCCTGCTGCAATTTTTGAAACGATCCTTTCCTTGGCTGATTCCAGCGATATGACTTCATCTCCAGCTAGCTTCTTAAAGGTTTCTTTAGCCTTTTGGGTAGGTTGAAACAAGACGGAAGCCCGTCCGGGACCCTCACCCCGTGTTTCATATACCGATTCGACATACCCCTTTTCTTCCAGCAAGCGGAGCATATCGTAAGCAGTATATTTACTGAGGTTTAATTGCTCTGCTACCGTTGTATAGTGAATGGGTTCCTGGATCTCCAGGTAGATATCCAACATTTTTTCAATAAATGTTTTTTGTCTTTTTGTGAGTTTCATGAGTATGTCCAAAAAACCAATTTAACCAAAGAAACAAAAATATTATCGAAATCATATCCTACATGAATGTATCTGTCAAGTCAAAAATCTGAAGTATCAACCAAATTTGAAAAGCGAACAATGGGTTCAATTTGCTTTAACTGGCAACCCCGGTCCGTTTGCAGAACTGAAGAGGCTCCAATGGAGCATATCATCATCATTCATGCCTGGAGACATTGCTACTACGAGGTCCGCGAGAATTTCAAAGTTTCGCCCGATGGAATGGGGGGTCCTACAACATAAGGAACTCGATTGGGTCATGCTGATCACCTGCCAGGATTATGATGAAGCCAGAGGTAAATATCGCTGGCGCAGAGCTGTAAGGGCTGTTTTGGTCTCCATTGAGGAGGAGTAGTTCCAATTTTCATCTTGTTAACCAAATCTATGACTTACTGAAATTGGCTGTTATACAACTCAGCATAAAAGCCATTACGCGAAAGCAATTCAGTGTGCGTGCCTTGCTCAACGATATTCCCGTCGCGCACCACCAGGATCAGGTCCGCGTTGCTGATGGTGGAAAGGCGGTGGGCAATGATGAAACTGGTACGCCCGCGCATCAGCTCCTCCATGGCGCGCTGGATGAGAATCTCGGTGTGCGTGTCCACGGAACTGGTGGCCTCATCCAGGATGAGCATGGGCGGATTGGCCAGGATGGCGCGGGCG
>JAGVAB010000106.1 GCA_020060485.1 Anaerolineales bacterium | reverse complement strand
GGTGATGGCGGCTGTCAGGGTGGTTTTGCCGTGGTCGATGTGTCCCATCGTGCCCACGTTCAGATGTGGTTTGTTTCGCTCAAACTTCTGCTTTGCCATTCTTAGTTCTCCTTGCCAAATCAACAAAGACAGGTTAAGATCTTGTCGGTAACAGAGCCCTCAATCGGATTTGAACCGATGACCCCGTTCTTACCAAGAACGTGCTCTACCAACTGAGCTATGAGGGCATTTCGTTCCCGGCCTCATCACCTGCGTAAAGAGGGGTACTCGATTTTTTGGCCTGATGGCCATTGGCCACAAGGCCAGTGGGCGGTGAAGGATTCGAACCTCCGAAGGCGTGTCGCCAGCTGATTTACAGTCAGATCCCTTTGGCCACTTGGGTAACCGCCCATGCTTCGAGTTGTTTTCAACTCGCAAGTGTGATGCTTCTGAAACCATCACACTTGCCAGTTCACAACTTGAGCCGATGATGGGGCTCGAACCCATGACCTATTCTTTACAAGAGAATTGCTCTGCCAACTGAGCTACATCGGCGAAATGAATTTTAAGGTGCTTATCGAGCGGGCTAAATTATACCAAAGCACTTGTGAGAAGGCAAGGCCTGTGGTTTTTTGCTTTTTCTGTACCAACACAACGATGTGGGAGTCTATCAGAAGTTGCCAAGACCGTCAAGGATGATTCTTTAAATCGGGCTGGCAGATTGGGAAAGGCGGCTTAGAAGAACCATTCCACAAGCAGGTAGCTGATGGCGGCCGCCCAGAGGATCGAGTCCAGCCGGTCGAGCGCCCCGCCATGACCGGGGATGAGGTTGCCTGAGTCCTTGGCCTTGAAGTAACGTTTGATCATGCTGATGCCCAGGTCTCCCAGCGGGGCAAGGACGGATACCACCACGCCCAGCACCAGTCCGTAGAGGGGGATGATGCCGGGCACCTTGAGCTGCCACAGGCGGGCAATAAGCGGGGTGAGGGCGGCTGCGGCGGCGATCCCGCCGAAGTAACCTTCCCAGGACTTTTTGGGGCTGATGGTGGCTGCCAGACAGTGCTTTCCCCATTTGCTGCCGATGAGGAAAGCGCCGGCATCGGCGATCCATATCGCACTCAGCCCAAGCAGCAGCCACCACATACCGTCTGGCAGGGTGCGCAGCGAGATCACATAGGCGCCCAGCCAGCCGAGGTAGACGATGCCGGTGATGGTGATGCAGAAATTCATCACGGCGTTGGTTTGGCCCTGTTCGCGGCGGAAGACGTGCAAACCCATGCAGGTCAGGATCAACAGGGTGAGGATGGTCTCTGCGCCGGCAAAACCCCACATGGCCCGGCTGAGGATGAGTAGAATAGTGCCGCCGATCAACAGCACTTGCGAAGGATTGTACAGTTTTTCCTGGTGAAAGAGACGAGAAAATTCCCACGCCCCCAGGCCAAAGATGGCGGCAATGGCAAGATAGAAAGGCCATCCCCCGACCACGATCAGGCCAATCGCGATGGGAAGCAGAACGATGACAGAGGTCAGCCTTTTGACCAAACCCTAGCTGCCTTTGAGTTGATCCGAAGTTTTTCCGAATCGGCGTTCGCGGCTGGCGTAATTGCGCAGGGCCTTGAGCAGTTCATCCCGATTGAAGGACGGCCAATAAACCGGGGTGATATACCATTCGGCATAGGCGGATTGCCACATCAGAAAGTTGGAAGTGCGAAATTCACCGGAGGTGCGGATGATGAGGTCGGGGTCGGGGATGTCCTTGGTGAACAGGTACTGGCTGACCGTTTCGTCAGTGATCTCTTCGGGCCGCAAGCCGTCTTGGATCATGTTGCGGATGGCATGCAGCATTTCATCCCGCCCGCCGTAGTTGAAAGCCACATTCAGGTTCAGCCGGCCATTATTTTTGGTGATTTCCACTGCGTCGGTGATCTTCCTGGCCAGGTTGTCGGGAACGTTTTCCAAGTGTCCCAGGTGGCGGATGCGCACACCATTTTGGTGCAGTTCATCCAGTTCTTTTTCAATGGCATCAGCCAGCACACGCATCAATCCCTGCACTTCGGCCCGCGGCCGGCTCCAATTCTCGGTGGAGAAAGCGTAAATGGTCAGGTATTTGATACCAAATTCCACCGAGGCGCGGATGATGTTGCGCAGGTTCTCTGTGCCGGCGCGGTGTCCGGCCAGGCGCTGCAAGCCGCGCTCTGCCGCCCAGCGCCCGTTGCCATCCATGATGATCCCAACGTGAAGCGGGACTCTGGTTAATTCAAGATCGGTTGTTTCGCTCATGTTGATTGGATGTGGGGGTTTAAACCTCCATGATCTCCTTTTGTTTTCGTTCGCCGATTTCGTCGATCTCCTTGATCATTTCATCGGTCAGTTTTTGCAGGTCTTCTTCGCCGCGTTTGAGTTCATCTTCCGAGATCAGTTTTTCTTTCTCAAACTCGCGCAGGTCTTTGATCAGGTCGCGGCGCACATTGCGCACAGAGACCCGCGCTTCTTCGGTGCGGGTGTTGACCACACGCGCCAGGTCGCGGCGGCGATCCTCATTCAAGGGGGGTAAATTGAGGCGAATGGCTTTGCCATCATTGTTGGGGGTCAGTCCCAGTTCCGAGGCGAGAATGGCGCGTTCAATCGTTTTCAGGCTGGTGGCATCAAAGGGCTTGATCAACAACTGGCGCGCATCTGGCACGCTGATGGTGGCAAGCTGCTGCAAGGGGGTGGGCGCGCCGTAATAATCCACGGAAAGACGTTCCACCAAAGCCGGTGTTGCGCGTCCTGTGCGGATGCCCGCCAGGTCGTCTTCAAAAGACTGAATGGCGCCTTTCATGCGCGTCCTGGCTTCTTTGAGGGTGTCGTTTATCACAAAGACCTCCTTATTGGGTGGTGGCGGTTAAACAGCTTCTCTTCTTGGGATAACTCAACGGTCAACCCCATTAAGCATACCCTAAATTTGCTGAAATTGGCAAGAAAATTTTGAGGTCTTCGGGAATTACCATGGAAGAAGATACCCATCACGCTAATTTCCAAAGAACCAGATATGATTCGCGGTTGATGTTATAGCCAGCCGCGCAGCCGGTAGATGGCAATGCCCAGATATTCTTTCAGGGCAGTGGTGGTCATGCCGAGATTGTTCACGTTGGGCATCATCTGGATCAATTGGGCGGACAGGTCGGCCTGGAAAAGGTTCTGCCAGTTGGCTTCGGTCACTTTGAAATCGATGGGGGCGGGGATGACCTCCAGCCCCTGGTGTTCAAACAAGGCCACCGAACGCGGCATGTGGGTGGCGGTGGTGACCAGGATGATGCGCTGGATGTCTTTTTCTTCCAGAATGCGGGCGCATTGTACCGCGTTTTCATAGGTGTTCAATGATTCAGGCTCCAGCCAGAGGGCAGAGGCGGGCACGTTCATGATCTCGAGGGCGGCGGCCATTTGCCCGGCGGGGGTGCTTTCCTGGGCGTACAGCCAGTCGATGTTACCGCCGCTGAGCAGCAGGTGGGGTGCGGCGCCCTGCTGGTAAAGATAGGCGGCATACAAGACCCGGTCACCGGCGCTGTTCAGCTCGACAATGGGGCGCGGCGGCTGGGCGGACTCGGTGCCGCCGCCCAGGACGACAATCACCTCGGCCTGGGGAATGTCTGCCGGGGGCAGGTGGCGCCATTCAAGGGAGCGGGTCAGGCTGTAGGCCACCCAGCGGTTGCCGCCAATGGCCAAAACGGCCAGGGCCAGCAGAATGACCGCGTTTTGCCAGTTTTTGCGGCGCTGAAACAGGAGGGCCAGCACCAGCAGCAAGCAGGCCAGCCCCAGGGGATAGACGAATTGGGGCAGAAATTTGGAAAGGAAAATAAACATGTTGTGCTCCTGGACCAGCACAGCCGATGCTGGCTGTGCCGGGTTGGTCTGGCGTTCATCATACCACTGTCTGCTGTTTTTACCGCAGGCGCAAACACGGGAGCCCATGGCTTTCGTAAAGCAGCCCCTCCCCGAAACCGGGAAGAATTGGACTTGATTCCGGCTACCCCATATTCGGAATGAGATGTTCATAAATCAATCAAATGAAGACGAGAAAACCAGCATGAGAATGAAAAAGACTTGTTTTTGAACATACGTTCTGTTATAATAGAACAAATGTTCTTTATAAGGATTTATGGAGGATAGTTGCCATGGATATCGGCATGTTGTGGTTTGACAATAACCCTAAACTGGATCTGCCGGCCAAGATACAGGAAGCAGCCTTGTATTATCAGAACAAGTACGGGCGACAGCCTACGCTGTGCTTTGTGCATCCCAGTATGATCTCGGACCCGGCCACCAAAACGCAAGGTATTGAGGTAAAACCGCACCAGATGGTGCTGCCGAATCACCTATGGCTGGGGATTGGCGAGGCCACGGCTGCCGGGCGCCAGGCCTGACTGCAAGGGTTGAAAGAATCTCCTGGGCGCAGGGTTGGTTTACGGATCAGGCGGATGACCCTTTGCGGGCGGTTCGCTTTTGGGGGGTGCTTTGACCTGGGGTGAGGCCGGTTTTGCCGGGGATCTGGCCAGGCCGATCTTGATCAGGAACTGGTGCAGACGGCTTCCGGCAAATGAGGTGACGAAGTGCCGGGCGGCGTCTTTGGGGCTGACCTCGGTTTGCTGTTCCTGCCGCAGATAGCCCAGGTGTTCAATGATCCACAAATAGAGGTCGGCTTCGCTGCGGTCGGGAAAGGCTTTGAGAATCTGGTTCTGGCGGATCTCGGTGACCAACGGCAGGTAGACGTTGTCGTACCAACTGGCAACAGCTTCATCCCATGGTGGTTCGTTTTGGCGCTGCTCGCCCAGGTACCAGCGGTGGACGTGGATGTGCTCGAGCAGTTTTTGATAGCCGCCGGGCACGGTCAATTCTGGCAGGGCAATGTCCGGCCGGATGTGATGCAGGCGGGTTTGCACCAGAAATTCAGCCAGTTCCTTTTTGCCGATCAGGTCGTCAATACTGGTGGAGGCGTCCATCGGGATGGGAATATCGATCTTGATCACCACGGCATCAATGAAAACCTGACCGCGCTGGCGGGCCACAGATACGCGGTGGTTGCCGTCCTTGACAAAATAGGCACCCCCGATTTGATAGACCTCAATCGGCGGCAGATTGATCTCCTGCAGGTGAGCGCGGTCAATGCTCATCCAGCGTCCCTGGGTGCGGGTCTGGCGCGGCAGGAAGATGCGATCAAAATCCTGATAGCGGCCAACACTGCCAATGACCTTGTTTACTTCAATCTGCTGAATGCCGGCATAGTGCTGGCCGTGGAGGGGCAGGTTTTTTTGAAGCTCATCAAAAGGGATGAGTTGGTTGTTCTTGCGGATGATCCAGCTCAGCAGGGCGCGCCAATTTCCCTGGCGGTGAGCAGCATCGAAGTCTGACCGGGCGCGTTGGTCAAATTCACCGGTTGAATGTTTAAAATCTTTATCGGCCATTCTGATATACCTCCCCGGGCTTGAGTTCGGGTGAGAGAATCTTGATCTTTCCTTTGGCCAGGTGATGATCGTCAAGGATGATCTCGCGATAGCCAAAGGCATTGATTACGCGTGTGCTGTGAAAGACGGTCTGGACATTGGTCACCTGGCGGTAAATGTGGATGTGACCGTGCAGGTGCAGTGTGGGTCGAAAGACCTTGTCCAGCCAGCGAAAGGCTTTGATGCCCTGGTGAGGACGGTCTGACATATCCTGGATCTGCCAGGGTGGGGCATGGCTGATGAAGATATCCAGAAAGCGGCCAAAGACCAGCTTGTTGAGCATCAGACGGGGGACAAGGCTGAGGACAAGCGCCCACATTTGATCCTGGGTGTATTGGTAGGGGCCTTCGTTGTAGCGCTGGCAGCCCTGGACGCCGGCCATGATCAGGCCGGAGGCATCCTGCTGGACGCGGCGGTGCAGGTCAATTGCCCCCCAGGGGGACTGGCGTTCGCCAAATGTAGTGATTTCGGTTTTATGGGCGTGGTTGCCGCGCACGTAATACAGGGGCACATCCAGCATGCTGATAATATATTCAAGATAATAGTAAGGCAGGTCGCCGCAACTGATAGCGAGATCCACGTCATGAAAACGTTCGCGGATGCTGGGGCCGTAGATGAGCGGCAGCTCGATATCGCTGATGGCGAGGATCTTCATGCCTGCCCGGCCTCACTGAAGGCGACTGCCATAGCGACTGCGTGGGTGGCGGTGTGGCTGATGCTGATCGACCAGATGAGCAGACCTTGCTCATCTGCCATCTGACGGGCTGCGCCGTGCAGTTCCAGTTTTGGTTCACCTTGCGGCCCTCGGCCGATCTCGATATCCTGCCAGTGTACCGGTCCGATGCCGGCACCCAGTGCTTTGGCTACGGCTTCCTTGGCGGCAAAGCGGCCAGCCAGGCTGGCGTTGGATGCGCCGCACAGGGCCAGTTCGTTAGGGGTATAGACGCGCGCCAAAAATCTGGCGCGAATTTTAGGGTTGATATTTGCCAGACGGTCAATCTCGATCAGATCGATGCCTGTGCGCAGTATCAAGTATTGGCTCCCGTGGTGCCCGCACTGACGATCACCAGCCGCCGGGGGTCAAGGTAACGCCGTGCGGTTTCGAGGATGAGGTCGGGGTTGACAGCTTCCACCATTTGCGGGTAGCGCTGGTAATAGTCCAGACCAAGCTGAAAGCGTTCCAGGTTCCACAGGCCGCCGGCAATGCCCTGGTTGGATTCAAAAGCCAGCGGCAGGCGGCCGATGAAATTGGTTTTGCTGTCCAGCAGTTCTTCCGCGGTAACTGTCTCAGAGGTAAAGCGCTGTAATTCGGCCAGGATCAGGTCGGTGGCGCGCTCCAGGTTAACAGGGTTGACACCGGCCATGACCAGCCATGACCCGCCCTGCAGCGAGGCATTCAGGCTGGTACTGGCATAGTAGGCCAGGCCGGCTTTTTCGCGCACACTGTCGCCGATGCGGCCCATCATGCCAAACTGGCCGAGGATATTGTTGCCCACAGCCAGGGGCAGGTAGTCGGGCGAGCTGCGCAGCGGGCTGAAAGCGCCGATGATCAGATCGGCCTGGCTTTTTCCGGCCAGTTCCACATGCTGGCGCATGGTCTGCGGGGGGAAGGCCGGCAGGGTCGGGCAGTCTGGCGGGTCGACCTGTTCCGGGTTTTGCCAACTACCCAGGGCTTTTTGCACTTGGGCAATGGCGGCTTCGGGCTCAATGCCGCCGACGATGATGATGGTCATGTTGTGCGGCCCGTAGTGTTTTTGATGGAAGTCGATCAAATCCTGGCGTTGAATGTTTTGCAGGGTTTCGAGATGGCCTTCCACTGGCCGGCCGTAAGGGTGAGAGCCGAAGAGCAAGTGCTCGAAATTCAGCGAGGCCATTTCGCCGGTGTCCTGATCGCGCATGGTCAGGCTGGTAAGGAGCTGGGTGCGCAGCTTTTCCAACTGCTCGTCCGGGAAGGCGGGTTGGTTGAGGCATTCGGCCATCAATCCCAGCAGCAGGGGCAGGTCTTCGGCCAGGGCGCGCCCGGCAAAGCGGGCGTTGTGCACAGCGGCATCAAAGCGCAGCGAAGCGCCGGCGGTTTCCAGCAGGTCATACAATTCCTGGAAGGTGTGAAGACTGGTGCCGCGCATCAGCGCCAGGGCGGTGAAGTCGGCCAGCCCCAGTTTGTCTTCAGGGTCAAAAATGCTGCCGCCGTTCAAAAAGCCATTGAGATAAATGGACGGGCTTTCCGGGTTGGTGCGCACCAGTACGGTGATGCCGTTGGCCAGTTGGCGGCGCACAATGTTTTCCGGCCCAGGCAGGGAATGGATGTTGATGGTCATGCTGCACCTGTTTCGTTTTCAGGATGATAGATGCCTACCACGCGCCGGGCGGGGTTCAGCCAGGTTTGGGCAGTGCGCTGCACATCCGCGGGGGTTACTTTTTCCAGTTCGTTGACATAATTCAGAAACCAGTCATAGCTGCCGAACATGCGTGTGTAACCCAGCCAGAAGGCCTGGTTGGTGATGTTCTCACTGCCATAGGCGAACAAGGCGCGTGCCTGCTTGACAGCCCGCTGGATCTCGTCCCTGGTGGGGACGGTATCTTGCAGGCGGGCGATCTGGTCGTCGAGGGCTAGCAAACAGGGGCGCGGGTCACTGCCGGGCGGCAGCACCATGTGCACATCGTAGAGGAAGGGATCGATGGTGGCGCGCAGTCCGCCGCTCACCCCCACCGCCAGGTTCTTTTCCACCAGTGCCCGGTAGAGACGGCTGGTCTTGTTGGTGATAGTGCCGCCGCCGAACATGTTCAGGCTGGCCGGTCCGGAGAGCAGACTGTCGAGGATGGTCAACGAGAAAAAGTCGGCTTCCATTGCGCTTGGCGCACGGTAGGAGGCCTGCAGGAAAATAGTTTCTTCCGGGCCGGTTACTTCCACCTGTCTTTCCTTGTCGTGGGGCGGTTCGGGGCGGGCCGGGTGCGGTGGTTGAACGCCGCCCGGGATGGGTCCATAATACTGGCGCACTTTTGCGAGCATTTCCCGGGTGTCAAAGTCTCCGGCGATGGCCAGTACGGCGTTGGCGGGCGTGTAGTAGCTGCGGTAGTGCTGGTAAAGATCGTCCCGGGTGATGGTGCGCAGGTCCTCTTTTTCGCCGATGACTTCATGGCGGTAGGCGTGGGTGTCAAAGGCCTGGTGTTGAATGGCTTCGTCCAGGCGGAAGGAAGAATCGTTTTCGTGGCCTTCGCGCTCCGAAATGATCACGGTGCGTTCCGATTCCACCTCTTGAGCATCAAAGAAGCAGTTCTGCATGCGGTCGGATTCCAGGTCGAGGGCCAGGTCGATCTTGTCGGCAGGCAGGTTCTCATAAAAGGCTGTCCAGTCCAGATAGGTCATGGCGTTCCACATGCCGCCATCGCGTGAGATAGCTTTGTCCAGCATGCTGGCCGGGAAGCGAGGGGTGCCTTTGAAGAGCATGTGTTCCACCCAGTGAGAGAGGCCGGTTTTGCCCGGCACTTCATCCCGCGAGCCAACCCGATACCAGACCCAGTGGCTGATCAGGGGGGCGGTATGGATCTCTTTGAGAAAAACGGTCAAACCATTTTCCAGGTTGACCTCGGTAAAATTGGTATGGTCTGTCATATACGCTCTCGTGATGTTCTTGTTGATCCTGTTGGGCGCGGTAAAGCTGCCAGCAAACAGGGCAAATGGGCTTTGCTTTTTCCTCTGCCAGCGGCAGGGATTGGGTCAATTGTAGCAGGATTTCAGGGTCTGGTCAGGATGGATTCCAGGCCGGAAAAGACGCCATGGCAGAGGCCGCGGGTCTTTTTGCCACAGATCAGTTCTGTCCAGGAGGATGGGGCGTTTTGCAGCAGCGGCTGGTAGGGGCTGACCACGTTGATCAAACCGGCGAAGGCTTCGCCCAGGGAGGTATTTTTGAGGGGGATGTTGACCGGTACATCCATGATCACCGGGATGGTCTGGTCCACTGGCACGGTCAGGTTGAGGTAGATGGGCAGGGAGGTACCGGCCGGCAGGACAATATCGGTGGGGGCGTTGAAGATGCTCAACCCGCCAGTGTTAACCGTGACGCGCGCATTGGGGATGTAGGTGTCCTGACTGAGGATGACGGTCGTAGCGGTATTCAGCGGCAGATCAAAACGCGCCGGCACCTGGGCATTGATCGAGACTGTGGTCTGGATGCTGGCATCATACATGGTGGTGAAGCTGGCGTTGAGCGGGCCGATGATCTGGGACTGGATGACATGGTTGAGCCGGAAGAGCTGGGTCGCCAGGCTGAGCGATATGGCGATCAACACGGCATTGGTCACCAGGGAGAGGATGCTGGCCACCGTCCAGAAAGCGGGCGGCAATTTTTCAACGCGCAGTAAACGGCGTGGAGTATCCGGGTCGGCGCTATTTTCAGGAGCAGGTTCTGTTCGATAAGCAGACATCATATCACTTCCATTTTATTTAGACGCAATTTGGAGGATGGTATTTCGCTGTTCAAAGTACTGCCGATGGGGGCATCTTCAATCAGCCGGCAGTTGAATTGGTGCATGTTTCTGCATATCATGAATATAGCACAGTTTGAAATTCCAGAGATGTGGGGTTGCAACAGGTCAGGTGATGATGCTGGCTGGAGGGCTTGCGGGCAGTCATGAAGGGCACAATCACTCAATGATGATCTTCTTCTTTTCTTCCCGGTTTTGTGTATTTTCTTTGGGTTGGGGGATCATCAACAGAAAGCCCAGGATAATCACCAGCTCACCGATCACCACACCGGTGGCCTGCATGGGACCGAAATAAGGAATGTTGGGCAGCAAATGACTACCCAGGCCGAAAACGTCGGCCATGCTGGAGAAGACGGTAACCACATAACCGGTGCTGACCAGGCGCAGGCCGATCTCGGCGGCGATGGTGGGGGTTTTTCCTTTCCAGACTGCCATCAGGCTGACATATCCGCCAAGGCAGACCAAAGCCAGCCCCACGGTGAAGACGGCGATCTGCACAAAGCCAATCACCGGGCTGCGGTCAAGCCCAAAAATACCCGGTCGGGCGCCGATCAAAAAGATCAGAAAGCCCAGTAATGTGGTGGAAAGGCCAATGCGCACACGCCGGCGGGAATAGCATACCGGCTGGGTGTCATTTGAAGTGGCGGAGGATTTTTCCTCTGCATTGGTCATGATTCGGGCAGGGTCCTTTCCAGAAATCGTTGCCAGTTTCCATGAAAAATGGCATTGATATCTGCTGCGGAGTAACCATTCTGGGCCAGCAGGGGCGCCAGTTGTGACAGGTCGGCGATGGTGTCCAATTCCAATGGTACCTCAGGCCAGCCAAAACCGCCATCAAAATCTGTGCCAAATCCCACATGGCGGGTACTGCCAGCCAACTGGCAGATGTGGTCAATGTGGGCAAAGAGATGCTGCAAGGTGACCAGGCTGCGGTCTGCCTGTTTGTGCCAGTTGGCGCTTAAGAACTTATTATACGGCAACATGCCGATGATGCCATCCCTTTCAACCAGCTTCTGGATGGTTTCATTGCTCAGGTGCCGCTGGTGCAGGTCTTCCTTGAGGATGGCACGCGCATTGGCATGACTTGCAATGATCATGCCAGGAAACCGGTCAAGTGCTTGCAGGGCCGAGCGCTCGTTCATGTGAGCGATATCCAGGGGAAAGCCGATCTCGGCCATGATGTCCAGCAGAGTCCAGCCTTCGGCAGTGAATTCGCCGGGTACCAGGCTGCCCCCGCAATAGCGGCTGCCGGCCCACACCGGCCCGATGATGCGCACTCCGGCCTGCCACCATTCGAAAAGTTCCTGCGGATGCGCAAGGCCTTCGGCGCCTTCCATCGAGAGTACTAGCCCAACCGGGTGGGTGGTGTGAGGGAATTCCGCCGGGGTTTGCTGCCAGGTATGCAGCACGGTCTGCAAGTCTTGCTTGCTGCGCACCCAGGTGAACATGTCACTGTTTTCCTGACACAGCCGCTGGTAGAGGTCGAGCTGTTTTTGGAGCAGGCTGCGGGCTTGTTGATGATCCTGATAGACCAGCTTTTCCCAATCGCCTTCTTTAAATCTGTCCGGCAGGGCAAACAGGGTGGCAAAGATCACTGCCACCTGACCCTGTTGATAATCTTGCCAGCCCAGCATTGCCTTGCCGTTGTGCTGAAAAACCATCGAATTCCGGGCTTCCAGGGTGCGGGTCTCGGCAGCAGAGCGGCGGTAATCCCGCCCAAAGTTCAACATACTGTAGGCCAGGTCTTCATGGGCATCAATGATCACAGGCATAGATTACTTTCATTTGCATGGCAAGGCGGGTTGTCTTGCAGAGGTTCAATCAAACCGGTCACTTCAAAAGGCTCAGCGGCCGGTTCTCTCAAAAAAAGAGCACACCTTGGCCGGTGCGCTCTTTCCATCTTTCTTAAATTATCCGCAGCCGGCAGAAAAGCAGCCGATTATTCTTCTGCAGATTCTTTCTCGGTGACTTTTTCTTCAGCAGGAAGGTCTTCAACGACCGGAGCTTCGTCAACCGGAGCTTCAACAACTGGGGCTTCGTCAACTGGGGCTTCAACAACCGGCGCTTCGTCAACCAGAGCTTCATCAACCAAGTCTTCAGCGATCAGGGCTTCATCGCCCAGCAGGGTTTCCCAGTCTTTGTCAGCAAAGGCCATGGATTCCACCCGCCGCAGGCTCAAGCCAATGCGATGGCTGCCCGGTTCCACGCGGATGACACGCAAGGTGACCACTTCGCCTTCCTTCAGGACTTCCTTGGGGTGCTCGATGCGTTTTTCGCTGATCTCGGAAATGTGGATCAGACCTTCCAGGTTCTCTTCCAGGCGGGCAAAGGCACCGAATTTGGTCAGGCGGGTGATGGTGGCTTCCACCAATTGGCCAACTTCGTAGTCGGTGAGGCGTTGGGCCATGGGGTCCTTCTGGAGCTGGCGGATGGAGAGACCAATGCGTTTCTTGTCACGGTCAACGCTGATGATCTTGACATCCACTTCCTGTCCGACCTCAAGAACTTCACTGGGATGTTTGATGCGTTCCCAGGCGATCTCGGATAGATGCACCAGGCCATCGGCGCCACTGATGTTGACGAATGCGCCAAATTCTGCCAGACTGGTTACCCGTCCGGTGCGCACTTCGCCTTCGTTCAGTTCGGCAATGACGCGTTCCTTGAGACTTTCGCGGGTCTCAGTGCTGGCTGCCCGTTCCGAGAGGATCAGGCGGCGGCGTTCGGGATCAACTTCGATGACGCACACTTCAATCTCGTCACCAACCATTTCGGCCCAGCGCGCTTCGGGTGTTTCACCGCTGACATTGGCGCGACGTGAGAGGCTGATTTGCGATGCAGGAACAAAACCACGCAGACCGCCCATCGGGACGATCAAGCCGCCCTTGTTGTAGCCGATCACACTGCTTTGGAAAGAATTCTTGGACTCAAGCAGTTCCTCGGCTTGTTTCCAACTGACCGATTCGCGGGCTCTGGTCAGGGACAACACTACGTTGCCGCTCTGGTCTTCAGGGTTGATCACAAACACAGGGATCTTCTGACCAACCTGGAGAGATTGCAGTTCTTCGGGGGGGATGAGGTCGAATTCTTTTCCGGCCACCACACCTTCAGATTTTGCACCTACGCTGACCAAAATCTGGTTAGCGCCGATGCTGGCGATGATACCATCCCGAATTTCTCCGCGCTTTGGAAAATCAATACCAAGACCTTCCTGCTCCAGCAAATCTGCCATGTTTTCTTCATTGATCTTTTCGGGCATGGCCCCCTGTTCGAATTGGGCGTCGTTCTGTTCCATCAAGATAAGTACTCCAGACGAGAAATGATTTGGGTCAATTATAAGAGTGTTTCCATATCCTGGCAAGCGAGCGGAGCCACCACGATAATTGAGCCCTAAGATTTCCAATTATAACGCACTTTTTCTGTGAATTTGTCAAGAGATTTGGCCAATTTGCACTATTTTGGTTGGTTTTAGAGGCCAATAACAAAGAAAACCACCTCAATCGGTTTTTTGAAGTGGTTTTCTGACCGGTTTTTGAAAAAGATTAGTGGCGCTTGCGCTTCTTGCGTTTGCCGCCCTGTGCTGCCTGGTCTGTGGTTTGGGGCTCTGCATTGTCGGCTGCATGCTCACTGCTGCTCTCCACGGTGATGGTCCGCGGGCGGAAGGTGAAGGCCTGGCTGACCACTCCCAGGCGGATGTTTTTGAGCAGGTCTTTAAACATGTCGGTGGCTTTACTCTTGTATTCCACCAGCGGGTCGCGCTGGGCATAGCGTTCCATGCCGACCTGAACGCGCAAGGCTTCAACCTGGGTCAGGTACTCGATCCACTGGTTGGAGATGACTTGCAGCAAGAGCTGGCGGTAGGCGTCATTTTGCAGGCGGTGGCCCAGCACCTGGCTGACCACCTGACGGTCATCATCATTGAATTCAAAGAGGGTAAGATTGGCCAGCTTTGCAAAACTCTCCTCGCCGAGGATTTTTTTCAACTGGCTTTGCAGGCGTTCGTCCAACTGGCTGAGGGTGGCGTTGACCTTTTGCAGCTGACTCCACTGGAACCGGCCGCGCACATCTTCGAGAACTTGCAGGGCTTCTTCCAGGTGCTGTACCACGCGTTCGCTGATCTGCTCCGCTTCGCCAGTTTCCACCAGGTGGGCAGCCAGATAGATATAATGCAGCCGGCTGTAGCGCAACTGGATGCGGCGGTGGGTTTTATCGCTGAAGGCCAGGCGGGTGCCGACGGCCATCAAGGAGAGCAACTGGATCAGGTCTGCATCGCTCAAGGTATCGCTGGCGATCTCTTTGAGAGCTTTATCGAGGTCGCGGCCGATCTCGCCTTCAGCACCCAGCAGGCGCGTCTGGCGCTGCTCAAAGAGGTCGTCCACGGATTGCAGGATCTGCCTGGCAGCTTCCTGCCAGTCGCGGGTGTTGAGGTTGTCGAGGCTGGTTTTGAGGCTGCCTTTTCCCAGCGAGCGCTCAAGCGCACCGTACAGACGGCGCACATTGAGGCTGATGATCTGCTCGCGAGCCTGGTCGAGGATGTCTTCACGCGCTTCCTGTCCCTGACCGTCCATCAGCATCCGCAATTGCTCCTGGGGCAGTTTGATGGGAGCATGCAGCAGGCTGCTCAATTCCAGTTGCATTTCCTGCGGGGAACGGACAGGCTGATCTTCATCTTCATCGACATCCTCCAGACCTTCCAGAAAGAGGTCGAGGGTTTCTTCGGCTTCCTGCAGGCGGCTGTCCAGCTTCTCTTCCATATTGTCGATGAGATCGTTGGTGCGGTTGAGCACGTGCTGGCGTTCGAATTGAAGGGCGCGGGCGGCCAGGTCGAGCAGGGCAGCTTTGAGTGTATCGGGATCGGGCCGGGGGCCGGCAGCTTGGCGAATGTCATCCATCAGCAGGCGGTAGGTGAAGGAGGCGAAGCCGACATCTTCATACTGGATGGGAGGCTGCACGTCGTTCAGGTAGCCTAAAAGCTGCCAGGGGCCTTCCTGATTGGCCAGCGAGGCGAGGATGCGCTCCTGCAATTCGCTGCGCAGCATGTCGAGAATGTCTTCGCTGAGGTCTTCCTTGTCGAAGACGCGATCGCGTTGGTCGTAGATGCGCTGGCGTTGGCTGTTGAGCACGTCGTCATATTCCAGCAGGTGTTTTCGGATGTCAAAGTTGTTGCCTTCGACGCGTTCCTGGGATTGTTCCACGATGCGGCCGAGGATCTTCATTTCAATCGGCAGGCTGTCATCCAGCGCCATGCGGCCCCACAGGGATTCCACCTGCTGGCCGCCAAAGAGGCGCATCAGCTCATCTTCGAGCGAGAGATAGAAACGGGAGGAACCGGGGTCGCCCTGACGGGCGGCACGGCCGCGCAGCTGGTTATCGATGCGCCGGGCTTCGTGGCGTTCGGTGCCGATCACATGCAGACCGCCCAATCGGCGCACCTGATCCATTTTGTCCACATAGTCGAGATACGCGCGCACTTGTTCTTCATATATGCCGTAATCTTCCACGCGCTGCAAGGCGATGCGCCGTTCTTCATGATTCATATTGAAGGGATCTTCTGCGATGCCGCGCAGCAGGTGGGTGTTGATGTCCTGGATGATCTCTTCATAGAGTTCACCGCCCAGCTTGATGTCCACGCCGCGGCCGGCCATGTTGGTGGCGATGGTGACGGCGCCAAAGGCGCCGGCCCCGGCGATGATCTGCGATTCAGTATCATGTTTGCGGGCGTTAAGTACCTCATGCGCCACACCGTTGCGCAGGGCATTTTCCAGGCGCGGGGCATGTTCGGGACGCAGATCGAGGGCGCGCAGCACCAGGGGCAGGTTTTCGCTGTGCAGCGGGTCGAGGGTGGGCAGGTTGAGTTTGGCGTCCTTGGCGATCTGGCGCAGGTCGTGGCCGCGTATCTCGTCCAGCGTGCGGCTGAGAGGTTTCAGTTCCGGCGGGGTGCGGTCAATCATTGACTGGTTGTTGAGCTCCAGCCAGGTCTGGCGGATAAGGAGAACCTGCGTCAGGACACGCAGACTTTCGCTGGAAAGCCGGCGGGAGAGGAGTTCGGAGTGTTCCACCGAGGTGGTGCCGACCAACTGCGGGCGGCCGATGACATGGTAGCGCAGGATCTCCTGTACCACGGCGCGCAATTTGGCTTCTTCGGTGCGGTAGACCACGTCCGGGTAGTCCTTGCGCTTCCAGAACAGGGGATGCTTCTCCGGCAGGCCGTCGCGGGTGTAGTACACGTAATCATAGCCGTACTCGTCTTTGGCGTTGAGGGCGATCAGATCAGAGTCCGGGCGCCCTGCCAAGTAATCCAGGTTAGTGGGGATCGGCAGCACTTCAAGTTCGTAGATCTTGGCGAATTCTTCGGCTTCCGTCAGGGCGGTGCCCGTCATGCCAGCCAGCTTCTCATACATGCGGAAGTAGTTCTGGATGGTGATGGTGGCATAGGTGATGTTCTCGGCCTGTACCGGCACGCCTTCCTTGGCTTCCACCGCCTGATGCAGGCCTTCAGACCAGCGGCGGCCGGGCATTTGCCGACCAGTGAATTCATCTACAATGACGATCTTGTTGGATATCTTGAGGTATTCCTTGTTGCGCTTGTAGAGGAACTCGGCGCGCAAGGCTTGTTCCAAATGGCCGAGGATGCGTGCCTGTTCGGGGGTGATGTCTTCCGGCCGGTCGGGGTCTCGCAGCGGCATGTCGAGCAATTCTTCGACATGGGCTTCGCCGACCTCGGTCAGGGTTACCTGGCGGTCGCGTTCCTCGACCTCGTAATCTTCGGGGCGCAATTGGCGTACCACCTGGGCCACACGCACATAGTATTCGCTTTCGTCCTGGGCAGGGCCGGAGATGATGAGCGGGGTACGGGCTTCATCGATGAGCACATTGTCGACCTCGTCGATGATGCAGTAGAAATGGCCGCGCTGGACGCGTTCGTCCTTGTCGCGCGAAAGGTTGTCGCGTAAATAGTCGAAACCAAATTCGCTGTTGGTGCCATAGGTCAGGTCGGCCTGGTACGCATCGCGGCGGGAGACCAGGCGCAACTGGTGCTGATCTTCCTGGGCGGAAGTTTTTTCGAGATCGACCAGGAAGGCTTTTTTGCCATTCTCGGTGCGGGCGGCCATTTGCAGCACGCCGATGGTCAGGCCGAGATAGCTGAAGATGGGCGCCATCCAGCGGGCGTCACGGCGGGCCAGGTAGTCGTTGACCGTGACCAGGTGTACGCCGCGTCCGGAGAGGCCGTTGAGATACAGCGGCAGGGTAGCCACCAGGGTCTTGCCTTCACCGGTGCGCATTTCGGCGATCTGGCCGCGGTGCAAAACGATGCCGCCGACCATCTGCACATCATAATGGCGCAGGCCGATGGTGCGTTTGCTGGCCTCGCGTACCACGGCAAAGGCTTCAACCAACAGGTCGTCCAGGGTTTCGCCGCCAGACAGACGCTGACGGAATTCTGTGGTTTTGGCGCGCAGGGCGTCATCGCTCAGGGTTTCAAAGCCGTTTTCCAGGGCGTTGATCTGCTCAACGACCTGCGAGATTTCATCCAGTGCACGTTTGGTGGGGTCACCCCCAAGGAGTTTGCCTAGTTTCTTAAACATAGTTCACCTTTCTGCGAGGAGATTATAGCATAGCTGGGTTGTTCTGGACGCGGCTTTGAAGCAATATCATTTTCCCGGTTGGAAAAATGCCCCCGGCTTGTCGAGAACAAAAGAAAACCGGTTAAGTATTTTACGGGCAATCGGCGCGAGGCTGTGTGTTGGGGTGTTCTTTTCTGTATAATAGAATCATCCTGGCGCTCATCGCGCCGACCTTTCCCCAAAAGCTTTTGACCGCGACAGCCTCATAGCCAGATAAAAAGCCAAAAGTTGCCAGGCTTGTTGTCTTTTCTGTTCTGCACTGGAATTCATGAGGAGGTTGTGATGAAAAAGAAAACCGGACGGTTGCTGAGTGGATTGCTGGGATTGTTGCTGTTGCTGGGCTGCAATTTAATGACCCTGGCTTCGCCCACTGTTGCGCCACCGCTGCCTACTGAAGTCCCCACGCTTGCGCCGCTGCCCACTGCCGAACCGGTTTCACCGCCTGCGGAAGAACTGCCTGCCGTGGAAATGCCGCCCGCAGAGCCTGAAATCGTGCATATTTCATCACCGGCCCAGGGGCGCGGCAAAGCCCAGGTCATCCTGGATCAGCCATCCAATGAGGTTGCCCCGCAGAAGCGGGCCTATGGCGGGGATGAATACCATTTGGGCAGATATGAGCGGCCATTCACGACGGAAGTGATGGAGTATCTGCCTTTCATTGACATTGTGCAGACCGGGCTGTTCCGTAATGATGGCGATGAATGGTTATATGCTGGAATCCAGGTGGCGGAATCTCCCGGGTTGGCAGGTGAGCGGCGTTTGTTCTATGGCCTTGAGCTGGATATTGATCTGGATGGACGCGGAGATGTTCTGATCGCGGCAGAAACGCCTGCCGGGACAGATTGGAGCGTGGAAGGGGTGCAGGTCTGGAAGGATGTCAACCGGGATATCGGCGGAGCGCGACCAATGAAGCCGGATGCACCTGTCAGCGGCGACGGTTATGAGGTGCTGGTGTTTGACGCCGGGCGCGGAGAAGATGCCGATCTGGTCTGGGCACGGCGCTCACCGGATAAAAATGAAATGATCGAGATCGCGTTCAAGTTTGACCTGGTGGACAGCGGGGCTGAGGACATTGCCTTCCTGTGGGGGGCATGGACTTTTGTGGATGAGGTGCACCCTGAATGGTTTGATCATCATGACCGGTTTACGCTGGAAGAAGCCGGCTCTTCATTGAAGGAGAATGCAGCCTATCCTTTGAAAGCATTGCATTCGATAGATAATACCTGCCGAGCGCTTTCGGGCAAGTCGCCGGGCGGGGTGCTGCCGGGCTTGTGCGTCAGCGGGCCGAAACCAGGCGGTGACTCGACGGCCAGTTGTCCGCCGATCCAGTGTCCATCTTTTGTGTTCGGCAGTACGATAGTGCAGACCTGTTTGAACCCGGATACCTGTGAATGTGAACCCTGCCCCTAGTACTGTGTCAAACTTGACTATGAAGTTAAGCACACTTTTTATTTGACACAGCACCAGACGGTCCGGTGTGCGTGATCTGAGGAAGGTGTAACAGAAGTGCTTTTCAGCTTTGGTCTGAAGCGGGCAGATAGAAACGCTTGCGCCGCCAGAGGCCCTTGACGCGGCAGTTTATTCCCAGCAGGCGGGCAACCATCACCTGTTCAAAGCCGGTCAGACCGGCCGGCAGGGGGGCATCCATATACCAGGCAACCGCCGGGCGGTGGCGCAGTTTGCGCAGCCGGCGGTAAAGTTTGCGTACGGTCAGACCGGGCTCGCGTTTGAGGACTGCTTCCAGGGCCTGTTGCAGACCCTGGTGGCGGAAAAAGAGTTGTTCTGCTGTCTGTTGGGCAGTTTCCAGGTTGAGCAGCGCTTCGGGGCTTTGACTGTCCAGCAGGATGTCCACCGCGCCGGCCTTGAGAATGGCGGTGAGCGCTTCCAGTAGGTCGGTTGGGGGGCGGGATACTGGTTCCGGCCAAGCCGCTGAAAAGGAATCCTGCCAATCCGCGGCCAGCAAGGCTTTTTTGCCCGGCAGATAGAACCACAGATCGGGCCCGGCCTGCAAGGCCCACACATCGTCCGGCCCCAGCCGCCAGCCCTGCCAGGCTGTGCCGCCAATCTCCAGCGTTTCAATCGATTCGGGCGCCAGGGGCACGGCGGTATCGGGGGAGGGGTGCAGCGGCGGCCAGCGCCGGGCAGCAAGGGAGACGATCAAGTGCAGGGCCTTTTTCTGCCCGATGAAGGCGGCCAGAATCTCGCGCAGGCAGCGCATGCCAAACTGGCGCAGGGCAGCCCCTTCCAGGGTTTGCAAGGGGTCGATATAACGGCTTAGGTTGTAAAGACGCTGGCTCAGGTTTTCGACGGCCGCAAGGGAGCAAGGGCTGCCGGTCACATGTCGTTTTTCTGTAGCCAGCACATTGTGGATCAGATCGTTGTTACCGGTGCGGCTGGCGTGGCAACTGCTGTTAAGCAGCGTGAAGCTGCCTGCCGGCCCAATGGCCATCAATTGCTGTTCAATGGCCGCCCGCATTTCTGCACCCATGCCGCTGTCCAACAGGTACAGCCGGTCATCCACCTGATAGAGGAACGCATTGTCAGCTTCCGGCAAGCCCCAATGGGCTGCCAGCAAACCGCCTTCGATCAACCACAGACGCTCGGTGATGGGATGGATTTGGCCAGGCATGGCAGTTTTCCTTTGGCGGCGGGCCGGTCAGAATTTGGTGACCAGAGATAACGCCCAGGAGCGGATGGCGTCCGGGTCGCGGTAGTCTTCTTCTTCCAGTTTGGCGGCCTTCATGATATTGCCGAAGGGAAAAGCCAGCTTTTTCAGGTCCATGACTCCTGCAAACAGGCCTTGTGTTACAGGCAGGATGCCATATTTGTTGAGCAAGGGTTTGAGATAGTTTTCTGCCGTGCAGCGGTTTTCTTCGGTGTCCTCTTTCATGGTCAGGCAGACCAGAAAACAGGCCACCGGCATCTGGCTGAGAACTGTCTTGTGTCTGGATATGAAAGAGGGGATGGATTTATGCAATTTTCCCATGCGCACAGCGCTGCCCAGTACCACGGCCCGGTAGGGACTGAGGTCTGACACCGTTCTGGCCGGGCAGGCAATGGCATCCAGACCGGCTTCCTGCAGGGTGTGTGCCACGCTCTCGGCCACCTCTGCGGTAGAACCAGCCCAGGAACCATAGGCGATCAATACTTTTTTGTCCATACATTCCCTCTTTTGTATGCTGTTTTAATCGCCCAGGCAAGTGCCTACGGAACGGGCGCTGTCGATCCAGTGATGATCGAGTGGTACGATCTTGCGATTACCGGCCACTTCTTCGAGTGGTACGGCTTCCACGCTGTCACCGCGGGCTGCCACCATCACGCCGTAGCGCTCTTCAGCGATGCAGGCAGCGCAGGTGGTTCCCAGGCGGGTGGCCAGCAGCCGGTCAGCGGCCGAGGGTGCGCCGCCGCGTTGCAGGTAACCAAGGATGGTGACGCGGGATTCCAGACCAGTCATTTCCTCCAGGGTGCGGGACATCCAGAAGGTGTGATCGCGATGCATTTCTTCCAATTCCAGAATTTCCTGAGCAGCAGCAGCTTTTTCTTTTTTGGACTGGGCGTTGGCTTTGGCTGCTTTCAGTGATTTGTATTTATCGTTGTACTGGCGGGTCATGGCTCCTTCGGAGAGGGCCACGATGCTGAAATGTTTGCCGCCGCGGCTGCGCTGCAGGATGGCGCTGGCAATTTTTTCGATATCGTAGGGCATTTCGGGGATGAGGATGACATCCGCCCCGCCAGCCACGCCGGCACCCAGGGCCAGCCAGCCGGCATTGTGCCCCATGATCTCGACCACCACAATGCGGTGATGGCTGTGAGCGGTGCTGTGCAGACGGTCGATGGCTTCGGTGGCGATGCCCAGGGCGGTATCAAACCCAAAGGTAACGTCTGTCATGGCAACGTCGTTGTCGATCGTCTTGGGCAGGGTAATGACGTTCAAGCCGGCGTTTTTGAGGTGCAGGGCGCTTTTCTGGGTGCCGCCGCCGCCCAGACAAACCAGCACATCCAGGTGGTGTTTGTTGTAGGTGTCGACCATGGCCTCGGTCATATCCAGTTCCTGGCCGCCGACCTGCATGCGCTGGGGCTTGTCACGGCTGGTACCCAGGATGGTGCCGCCGATGGTGAGGATGCCGGAAAGCTGCGCCCCGTCCAGGCGCACAGTGCGGTTTTGCATCAGGCCGCGAAAGCCATCCAGAAAACCGATCAACTGCATGTCATAGCGCTGCAAGGCGGCCTTGCCCAGGCCGCGGATGGCCGCATTCAAGCCAGGGCTGTCACCGCCTGCGGTCAGTACACCTACAAATTTCGTTGTCACGGCCTGTCTCCTTTGGCTTGATGGGTGCCTGTTTTCTTTTTACTATAGCTTAATTCGCGTAACTGTACCAGTCTTGTGGCGGCAGCAAGGCACGGCTGCGGGAAACCGCAGCCGTGCCTGAAAGATGAATTATTTCTTTTTGCCGCCTTCAAAATACTCCACCAATCCTGCCCAGATCAACATGAAAGCCACGCCTTCATCCAGATTGCCAATGCCTGGTATGTTGTCCGGGATGAATTCCACAATCCCCATGGTTGGATTGAGGACATAGATCACTCCCAGAACGGCAAGCGTATAGATGGCCCATTTTGGGAAACCGCGTTCTGAAAACGGGGTAAAAAAGAAACTTCGTGATTCAGGGTATTTTTGAGAAACAGGGTTTACCTGTTCAATGGCGTTGTTCTCATTCTCTTCTTTCATTCGAACCTCCTCTGGCCGAACCTTTACAGCATGGTTGCAGTCCGTGGCACGTATCATGTTGGTAAACAGGCTTCATTATAGATATACGAAATTTTGCCTGGAAAGTTGTATCAACCCAGTCCCTGGCGTGCCACTATCAGGGCGCCAATCAGGGCGGTGTCATAGCCCAGGCTGCTCAGCCTGACCGGTGGAGAGGGCACCAGGTGCAGATGGTCTTGCATTACCTGGGTGGCTGCATTGACCAGTTGATCACCGCCTCCTATGGCCACGCCGCCGCCCAGCACGATGATTGCCGGGGCAAGTATGGCGGCCAGGTTGCGCAGTCCCTGACCTAAATTATACGCCACTTCAGACCATTGCGCCGGGCCCAGCTCTTCGGCTGGCTGGCCGTAAATGCGGCGGATGCCGTTGCCTGAGACGAGGGCTTCCAAACAGTCGGGCAGGCCACACTCACAGCGCAGGCCAGACGGGTTGGCGCAGCGATAGGGAATGGATTGGTGGGCCACTTCGGGATGTTCACCGTTCGCTCCGCGGTAGAGCCGCCCGCCTGTCAGAAATCCGCCGCCGATGCCGGTTGAGATGGTCAGATAAAGCAGGGGGTCCAGGAACTCTCCAGCGGCGTGAAACTCTCCCAGAGCGGCCACATTGGTGTCCACGTCCACGTGGAAGGGGCATTGCCAGCGATCTTCCATGAGTTGTTTGAGGGGTACATTGCGCCACTGCGGCTGGTGAAGGGGAGAAACCACCCCTGTCTGCCAGTTCAGCGGGCCGCCAATGGCAGCTCCCATCCCGATCACGGGTTGACCTTCGGTCACTTCCATGACCATGCGCTGCAACAGGGCAAGGCCTTGATCGAGGTCCAGGGGAGTGGGGTAAAGGACACGGCGCAGGATCTGGCCGGCGTCATCTGTGGCGGCGGCCATGCATTTGGTGCCGCCAATATCCAGTCCTACATACAAAGCCATGATTTGTTGAATTCCATTCAACTATTAAAGATGATCGGAACATGGAAGGGTTCAGCGGCCTGGCGCAGGGCCTGGCGGCAAGCATTTCCGGGGATGATGCTCAATCTGGCCTGACTGATGGGTCGGGGTTTTCCAGATTTTCCAAAGCCGCCGGGATGTGCAATTGCAGCAGGGGCAGTGTGCGCTGCTGGCCTTCCAGTTTGTAGATGCGGGCGCCCACATGGCGGGCACCCATTTTGAGATAAAAGCCTTCCGCATTCGGGTCGGCTTCAATTTCCATGATTTCCAGTTCGCTGTGGGCTGCCTGGCGAATGGCATGTTCCATGAGCGCCCGGCCTACACCGTGGCCGATCTCATCCGGATGGACCCACATGTGTTGCAGGTCAAGCTGTTCAGGGGTGCTGGTGAGGATGTAAAACCCGATGATCTGGTCGTTTTTCAGCGCTTTGAAGGCTTTATGGTGCTGGATGTATTCGGCGCTGATGGTCAGCAATTGCTGCCAGTGGACCATCCAGTTTTCCGGATAACCCCAGTATCTTTTGGCTGCCAGTGCAATGCTGGTCAATGTTTGTGCGTCTTCAGCCTGTGCCTGAATAATTTCCATCTGAGCCTTCATGATTGCCTCTACAAACTTGTTGAAAAAAGATGAGGGTCTCTGGGAATTGCGGTGGAAGAGGAGCCTTGCCAGGCATCACGCAACTTCTCAAAGAACCAAGAATTAAGAACTTTTGTTCCTTGTTTGCAGGTCATGGGCCATGAAAGGGAGATGTCTGCTGCAGGGAAAAATGCAATTTATCAATTAAACCCCGCATATCCCATTTGGTCAAGACAAAAAGATGTCATTCTCATGGCCTTTTCAAAGTTAATTTTCCAGTTGCTTCTTTTATTGATGGCACGAGGTCAGACAAAAGACGTTCAGTACATCACCGGGATTTATTCACCCCACACGTTTCTTTTCCTGCCCCGGCCTATGAAGCCTGATGAGCAAATCGCATCCGTGCCGGGGGAGGGATGTTGGCAGGGGGCAGCAAACCATCATCTGCATTTTGGAACAACTTTGGTCTGGATGACCGTCACTGTTTTGGAAAATCGCAAATGTCAAGTTTTCTTGAGAATGACGTTATGTTATTCTCCCTTGCTGCTGGGGATTGAGGCCGGTTTTACCAGAACAGATTATGGACTGCGACAGCTTCTTCTTCCAGGATCGGCCCTTCGACCATCACCTGGTGCTGTCCATGTTTGAACACCTCGCGGCAGGGTATGACCAGACTGCCGCCGGTGATTTGGCCCAGACGCGTGGCCGAGCAGGCAAATACCACCCGCGGGATGCCAGCCCAGTAGATGGCCCCGGCGCACATTGCGCAGGGTTCGGTGCTGGTGTAGAGGGTGCATTCCTGCAGCACCTCGGGGGGCAGCGCCCGGCTTGCCTGGCTGACCAGGCTTAACTCGGCATGCAATGTAATATCCTGATCGCTGTTGATCGTGTTTTCGGCTTCCATTACGATTTGGCCATTGTGTACCAGTAATGCCCCAAAGGGGTGGTCGCCGCGGGCAGCCGCCTGCTGTGAAAGCAGGATGCAGCGCCGCAGGAAAGTTTCATGCGGATCAGTCATTGTGGCAGCTTTCATCGGCGGCTTTCAACAGGGCTTCGGCCAACTGCCGGGCTTCACCGGGGGAAATGTAGAGATTGAGCTCATCGTAGCGAAAGACGCGTTCGTCATCGGGGCAGGATTCAATAATGGACAGACAGATGTTGTCTTCATATTCACAGTCAATGCGGTCATAGAAGATATCGATCTGCAAGCTGTGATCCAGTAAATAAATGGGCATAGGCACCTCCTGATCGGAATGCAAATGGCACGATGCAACTACATTTTAATTGTACCGTTTTTTAACATTCCGGCAAACAGGTTTCCAGCTATATCCATTGCAGGAGACCGGCAAAAACCACCAGCATGATGATGTCCACGCCAAACAGGGCGCCGATCACCCTGCGCTGGACTTTGGGCTGCCAGTCGTAGCTGTACATGGAAACCACAAAGAAAGGAATATACACGGTCAGGAAGACGGTGAATGCCCCCCACCAGGGGTAAACCCACACAAAGGCCGGGGTTTTGGCCAGAAAAATCTCGAAGATGGAAAAGAAGGCTGCGTTGGCAACCGCGATGAAGAGCCGGTTGTTGATCCCCAGGATTTTGGCCTTGGGGTCGGCCGGCAGCAATTTGCTGAAGACCAGACCGGCAACCGAGAACATCAGGCTCAACTCGATACCCACGCCCACCAGCAGCAGGAAGGCAGTGCCGGTTGGCACGGTCCACAGGGCGTGGCCGCTGAAATGCTGGATGAGGGCGTTGAGGATCTCAAAGAACCAGTGCACTGCGTACAAGGACAGGCCGGCGGCCACACCTTTCCAGTTCTTTTTGGAAATCTCGTTGAAATAGACATAGACCACCAATGCCAGCAGGGTGATGACATACCACTGGAAAGGTTCACCGCTGCGCAGAATGTTCAGTGCAGCCTGGGTTGCTTGCGGATTATTCAACATAAGGGCTCTCCATTCTAGTACCTCATCCAAAAAATTTCGTTAGCCAGCACAAATTGAGGAAAATTTGGCGCAACCCGATAAAGCTTGTGTAAGGATGAAAACTACAGACAAGAACAAACAAGGAATGACGGAAGGTATGACAGCCTGCTTTTTTTGCATGCAATATCTGACGGCTTTATAATGATCGTATGATCATCTTGATACACTCTGATTATACAGGATACTTCTGTATATAATCAGTTAGATACGGATATTTTCTGTATAGATGTTGTTGGCGGAGAGGAATAATGAAGATACGTAAGGCAACACGAGCCGATATTGATGCGATCATAGCCGTTGATCACGAGGCAGCACACGATGAGAACCGGAGACGGCACATTCGCGAGTGGGTGTCAGGGGCCAGTGCTTTTGTAGCCATGGTCGATGATGCGGTGACAGGGTATGCCGTACTCGAGTACACTTTTTTCTCGCAGGGATTCATCTCCATGTTGATCGTTGCAGAGATGAGCCGACGGAAGGGAGTGGGCACCGCGCTAGTCTCGCATCTCGAAGCGATATGCAAGACAGGGAAACTGTTTACGTCAACCAATGAATCCAATGAGCCAATGAAAGCACTCATGCACAGGATGTCATATGAACCGAGTGGTGTTGTACATAATTTGGATGACGGGGATCCCGAATTGTTCTTCTTCAAGAAACTCGAAGCGAACCGCTAACCAAGCGCTTAAGCCGACTGGTGGGATTCTGTCGCATTTTTGAGCATTTCGCAAAGCGTGGCTACGGGTTTTCGCTCCGCGTGCTCCCAAGCATTGTCCACGCCCGCCCCAGTGCGGGTAACGCAAGCCGTTAGCCGCCACAATCAAGGAGATAAGATATGACATTGGAGATGGTGTTTTACTACCTTATCCTCTGGAGCGTTATTGGCTTTATAGCTTTTTGTGCTTATGTTTTTGCGGTCTTTAGAACAGGGCTCGTCTACACCGCCAGAAAACAAGATGGGACGTTAAAAGAGCATATTCCACTCAGTGGTTATCTCAATATGTTAATATTGCTCATCAGCATTGTGGGATTCCAATGTTTGGCAAATTATTTTGGACTGGTGCGTGAAAATATTGTACTCAGCTTCTTCTCGCTTTTCCTTCTGAATTTTGGGCACTATATAATCCTTTTTGTTTTTGATAGCGTAATAATTGATGGCTTGGTACTTTCGGTGTGGCGCCCACAGTTCTTAAACTTACCTGACGCCATAGGTCGTGAGTCAATGAAGAAGCATATCTTGGTATCTATTCCAATCGGCACAATGGCTGGAATAGGTCTGACAGCAATGAGCACGGTCATATCTTACTTCGTACTATTCCGCAGATGATTTTTGTTAAAAATTAGAACCATAGCCTTGCAAGAGAGTGCATATCACTTGGCGGCTAACATAACGTGCACCTGACGCTAGGGACTCAGCGGCATCTTACGGCTTTTCCTGCGCATCCATTCTTTTTCTCGTCGGACGGCGTTCCGCCGCCCGACCCAGCGCCAACTTCACTGGCGGGTTGAGATACACATCCGGTATTTGCATCGTCTGACCGGCAGCGCCCAGGATCAGGTTATTCTTCACTTCATCTTTCAGAAGGGCAGGATAGATGCTTTCCAAAAATGGTTCGGCCTTTGTGAAGGTTTGTATTTTCAGCAGCTTACCTTAAGACACTGCTTGCTGAAATGATGCCCTGGCAAATGAACGTGAACGGCAGCAAAACATAAAAAGACCGGCGCAATGATCGCTCCGGCCGCGGGGTGTGTGATGCCATGCAGTAACTTGGTTTTAGTTCTCCGCGCGCATCAGCGCATCCAGATCGTCTTCCGAAATCCTTGAAACATTGGTTTGTGGATGGCGGGCTTGTTCGGCCAGCACCAGGTTGCGGATCTGCAAATCGCCGGAGCGGGACTGGAAGAGATCGACGATTTGCAGCAGGCAATCCTGACGGGCGGGCACTTCAAAATAGAGGTCGTGCATTTCCCAGTCTGTGGCGGTGATGTTCAATTCCTGTTTGCCGAGCAGGCGGTTTTCATGGAAAGTGGTGAACGCCAGGGATAGGGCGTGCTCGCCATCCAGCACGCGGGCCTCAAAGCTGACCCGCAGGCGCCGTTTGCTCCAGCCGTTGGGGGATGCGGCAAAAAAGTCATATTCCTGGCCAGCCACGGTGTATTTGCGCAGTTGAAGCTGGCAAACTCCCTTCTTGCCCATGCGGTCGATGATCAAGACCTTGTTGTTGAAAAAATGGCAGTTGTTTCTGCGTCCTATGGCAACCACGTCAAAGCCTTCGATGCCGTCAGTTCCATCGTAAACAACGTTTTCGTTGATGCTGGGCGCCAGATGGTATTTGGTCTCGGCCAGCGATGCTTCCAGCAATTCAAAGCGCCGTTTGAATTCCAGATCTTTTCTGGACAGACGCGCCGTCTCGCCACGCGTGCGTTCTGCCTGGCTGCGCAAAGAAACGAGCTGGCTCTTGACCTTCTTTCTATCGTCCAACAGCCGGTCGGTGATCGCGATCAATGTCCCCGCAACTGCTCCGGATACCAGACTGATGATCAAGTTATCGTTGTCCACAATCGTCAGGGAGCCCCTTCCAATCCATCTGATCCTATCATCCGTCTGTTGCAGTCTAACAGACTTATTTTACACGTTTTTTATGGAAATTGCCACTTTTTCCCCAATATATGGCATTTTTGTCTGTCATACCGCCACAGCTAGGCCTATTGTGCATTGGTAAAACGAGTTGGGAATCTGCTTTGGGGCAGGCGAGACGGGATGCCAGGCGGCGCGAAAATGCCTATGGCATTCTCAAGAAAGCTTGACAAAAGAGATTTTCGAAAGCAGTGGCGTACATCCAGCCCAAATCAGTTGCAAAATACCGGTGATGATTTACCCCCTCCCATCATCCTTCCCCCGGTATTGATCCAATTTTCATTCCTGGCGTACCGGCCGGGGAAGGGGAGCTTCTTGTGCTGTGTTGAGCAGAAAACTCGGCGATATACGCAAACCAGGGCTTATTTGGCCTGTGATTTGGCGTCATCATTAAGATAAGGGAACAGAAAATTAACTTTGAGAAGGCCATGAGAAATTGCCGCATCAAGGATGACAACAATTGTAAAAGAGGTTATAGTTAATTTCGAAATTGGTCTGGATTTGTATCGTGTTTTGTTGATCTTAATCCCATCAGGAAATTGTGTAGGGTTCGAGAATTCTTTCAATGATCAAACGTCTTTCCACCATTCGTTTTCCTGCCTGGAGTTTTCCGCTGGTCTTGCTGGTGGTTTGTCTGCTGGCCTTTGGCTTGCAGGCAAACAGGCTCGGTTTTTACTGGGATGATTGGGCCAAGACTGCGGTCAATGTGCTGCATGGTTTTCCCGGTTATCTGACCTATTATGCCGGTGACCGGCCGTGGTCGGGCTGGACGCATATTCTATTTGTCTCATTGATTGGCAATCAACGCGTAGCCTGGCAGTTCCTGAACCTTTTGCTGCGCTGGGCGGCCGGGGTGAGCATGTGGTGGTGTTTTGGCCAGTTGTGGCCGCAAGTCCGGCGGCAGGTGGCTTTGGCGGCGTTATTGTTTGTGGCGTATCCGGTGTTTACCCAGCAGCCGATTGCGGTTACCTTCCACCAGCAGTGGCTGCAATACAGCCTGTATTTTCTGGCGATGGGGGCGATGATCACTGCCATCCGCCGCCCGAAGCAGTACTGGCTGTTCACCTTGCTATCGCTGCTGCTGACCGCAGTGCAATTGACGGTTACGGAATATTTCGTGGGCGTGCTGCTTGTTCAGCCGCTGGTGATCTGGTTCCTGGTGGGAGAATATCAAGCGCAGTGGAAGTTGCGCCTGTGGGAAACCGTCAAACGCTATGTGGTTTACCTGACGGCTTTTGCGGGCTATGTGATCTGGCGCATGTTCCTCATGCCCCTGCCGGGCGATGATCCCTACCGGGCCAGTACGGTTTTCAATTTTTTCAGTGCCCCGCTGCAAACTGCCCTGGAATGGGGCAAGGTTGTGGCTGCGGATACGCTGTATGTGCTGTTGGGAAGCTGGGCACCGGTGTTTGGCCTGGGCTTGGCTGAAAGCATACCGCCTTTCACCATGTTTTCCTGGGCGGTGGCTGCAATTTGTGCGGCGCTGCTGGTTTTCTTTTTGTGGAAGCTGGGTTTGCCGGAGACCAAAGCAACAGACGAACAGCGCTGGATGATCCAGGCGGTGGTGATTGGTCTGGCGGCGGCTGTGCTGGGCAGTTTCCCGGCCTGGGCCATTGGCCGCCGGGTGCTGGATGATTTTCATGCCAACCGCTATGCTCTGCCCGGCATGTTTGGGGCCAGCCTGGCGGTGGTGGCTTTTCTCACCTGGCTGTCCCGCAGTTGGCGGCAGAGCGCCTTGCTCATGGCTGTGCTGGTCGGGCTGTGCAGCGGGTATCACCTGCGCGTGGGCAATGAATTTCGCTGGGTTTGGGCTTCGCAGCATTCCTTCTACTGGCAGCTTTACTGGCGGGCGCCCTATCTGGCCCCCGATACGGCGGTGTTCTTTGAGGACGAACCTTTTCCTGATCAAGGCTTGTTTTCCACTTCGGCGGCCTTGAACCTGCTCTATCCCCAGCAGCCCAATCGCGAACACGTGGCATATTGGGCCTACACCTTGAATCCGCGGTTCAGCGAACGTCAGCCCAATCCTGATGGGGATGGGTTGAATGCAGCTTTCCGCTCCTTCAGTTTCCGCGGCAATACCAATAACAGTGTTTTTGTCCATTTTGATCCGCAGCGCAGCAATTGCTGGTGGGTGCTGGGGCCGCAGGACAGCGCCAACCCCTACCTTTCCGAGTTGAGCAAGCGCTGGCTTTCGCTGACCAATTTCGAGCGCATCGCCAGTTCTGCCCCTGAAGAAGCCAGCCCGCCGCTGGATCTGTTTGGTCCGCAGCCGGAACAGGGCTGGTGTTATCTGTATCAAAAAGCCGACCTGGCTCGCCAGAATGGGGATTGGCAGCAGGCTGCCGCCCTGGGTGACCGGGCTTTGGCCCAGGGATTTGACCCCTCGGCGCGCTCATCCAATGTGCCGCGGGAATGGCTGCCCTTCATTGAGGCCTATGCCCGCACCGCTGAATGGGAAAAGGCGCTTGACCTGAGTCTGGCCGCTAACCAGCAAGACCCCAAATATGGCGGGATGCTGTGCAATCTATGGAGCAGTCTGGAACCGGCGGATGCTGCCGGTATGGAAGCTCGCCAGCAGGTGTTTGCGTCCCTGGGCTGCGTCCATTAACCAAGATTTTGTTGGTATGCAAAAAACAGGGGAGGTGTCCTCATTCGCTGGTGGTGAATGAGCAGCCGATTTGTGTTTCGATTTCTGCAATGGCTTCAATTTGACCGGCGGCAGTGTGAGGCGACCAGAGAGCGCAGAGCATGTTGCCGTATTCTTTTTTGGTTTGGTAGCTGAGGACGCTCAATTCCACTGCCTCATCCCAGCGCTTCTCATGCAGGTAGCCTTCAATGAAAGGCAGCCATTCATAAGGCGAGTTGGACGGGGAACTTGTGGGCGTGTATCCCAAAGCGCGGGCTTCATCTCCCAGAGCGGTTAACTGAGGCCAGTCGGCAGATTGACGGGCCAGATCAGCCTTCTGGAAGTACCAGCACCAGTCCTGCGGCGGTTCTGTGCCGAAAAGATCAACCGGCGGCTGGCCGCGGGATTGACTGGAGATGCGCTGCAGGTTGGATATATGGATGGCCTGATCCATCAACGGGGAAATGTCCGGCTGGCCGCGGTCTTCGGGGCGCAGCACCCACAGGCAACTGGCCGTGCTTTCCGGGTCAAATTGCACCAGAATAGTGTTGGGGGCGGCGGCATTGAATTCGTAAATGCGGTGAGTGGTGTGGAAGCCGGGCAGGTGATCATCCGAGAAGCCATTCGCAAAGCGCGGGTACAGGCTGTACATCCAGTAGGCCACTTGCTGCGGGTATTTTTGCTGGGGGTAAAGGAAGTTGAGCGCCGATGATGTGGAGAATTTTTCCTGCTGGGGCAGGATCTCATCTTCAACCACCACGGCAGTGCCCGGCTCCAGGTAGGGGGCGCGCCAGGAAAGCTGCCAGTAAAAACGCTGCTGGCTGACCCAGATCCAGCGGAAGTCGTTGCCGGTGCGCAGGTGGAAGCCGGCTGCCAGACCAACCGCAGCAGCCAGCACGATGGCTTTTTTCTGCCAGTCTTTGGCCAGCCAGTCGAGAGCGGCGGCAAAGATCAGGCAGGCGCCATACATTGCCACCATTGAGAAGCGGTCGGTGTGTACGTCAACCGAAAGCGGGGTGACCAGTTGGTTGCCTGCCGCCCAGATGGGGGCTGGCCCAAGCAGCACTACCAGCCCGCCCAGCAGCAGGGCCTGCCAGCGCCAGGCGGCATGGGCGGATCTTTTCTGGTTGGCCAGGCTCAGGCGGGTCAGGTAGAAGGTCAGGCCAGCCGCGGTCAGGACGGTCATGCCCCATGAGAAAAGATTGGACGGCTGGCTGATCTGGAAAAGACGCAAGTCAAAGACCTTCTCCCAGGCGGTGACCAGGGTGAAAAGTGAATCCATGACGGCAAAGCGCAGCAGGCGAAGAAATGCTGGTAGGGGCGCAGTCCGCAGTTCAAGCAGCAGGGCGGCCTGGTTCTTTGCCCCGGCATACAGGAAAAGCCGCCAGAATACGAATGACAGATCAACCAGCAGGTAGGGCAGCCAGGATATGGCCAGACGTTTCAGGCGTGTCCACAGGACTTGCCTGTTTTCGGCGGGGGTTGGCTCCTCCAGGATAAGGAACCACAGCATGACTGCCCGCAGGAGTTCGACCCCGATGAAGAATTCGGTGATCGAAAGATGCAGGATCTGCGAGACCAGCGCCAGACCGGTGAAGAGCCAGAAGCGGCGGAATTGTTTGCCCTGCCGGGCGCGCACAGCTGTTAGCATGCTGCCCAGAGACAGGAAGTACAGGCAGTATTGGGTCCAGTGCTGGTGATAGGCGACTGCATCGGATTGCTGGCTGAAGGAGGGGTACACGGCGAACAAAAAGGCGGCCAGGGTGACGGCCGGTTTGGCTTTGGGCCATAATTTATTGAAGGTCCACCACATGCCCCAGACGGTCAGCCAGCGCAGGAAGAAGCTCAACAAGTGCCAATGCAGGGGTTTGTAGCCCAGCAGGGGCACAAAGAGGATGTGCGTCCAGGCCGAGAAAGGCCGGTCGAAGCTGAAATACGTCCAGTAAGTGGAAAGGTCATACAGGTGATTGACGAGAAGCTGGGTCCAGTCATCCCAGTACAGGCCCAGTTGCGGGATCCAGGGCAGGTAGGCGGCGGCGCAGACTGCCAGCAGCCCCAGGGGGATGCTCCATTCAGGAAAGCGCAATTTCTTTAAGAATTGCATGGGTGCGTGTGGCCTCTCGTCTGTTTTTTTTACATGATACCATCAGGATGCAAGAGCTGCCAATGTTTGCGCCGCAGAAGGTCAGGGCTTTCTCAAAGTTAATTTTCCATTTGTTTCTTTTATTGATGGCACAAGGCCGGACGAAAGACGGTCTGTGTATCACCAGGGTTTATTCACCCCACCCCTCGAACTCCCCTCCCCGCTGCTTGCGTGACGAATCCCAATTCATTCTTCTGCGGGAAGGGGAGCTTTTTGTG
>JAGVAB010000127.1 GCA_020060485.1 Anaerolineales bacterium | reverse complement strand
GCGCTTCGCGCAAAAACCACCCCTATCAAATTTCTTTTTCACGGTAATTCCCAGAGAGCCATAATCAATATATGCAGCAAACCGCACACCGAGCCTGTCGAGGAGTTGCTTTACTGTGAGCAAAGTGGCTGGTTGAACCCGCCGCTTTGTCTTAATACTCAAAAAGTACCGAAAATTACTCCGCCAGAATTTCTTCAGAAAGTTCCAACAACTCGCAGGGCTGATATCCGCAATTCACATATTCAATTCGCTTATTCACATCCTTCACCAGATGCCCCGGTTCGATCCATAGGCCGTATTGGGCTCCTGTGGCCTGATTTACTTTATCAGGACGGGCCACATTGATGCTCACAAAATTGGAAAGCACAACCAGCGCAAGCAAAACCGCCAAAACTTTTTTCTTGTCGGCAAAAGCAACCCCCATCAAGATCAGCCAGAAAGGAATGGTGGGGATCAAATAAGCTGGCTCGGTGGGAATATAGAGATAGAAAAGCTGAATGATAAGGATCAAACCGGCACATGCATACAGCAAACTTTTGTCTGCCAGATCAATCCTGCTGGTTCGCCTGACAACCAGACGCAACACACCCCACACCATAATGACGAGTACCGGCGGGCTCCAGAAATAAATCGATTTGTAAACAAAACGCCCAAACCGCAATACCGGCGTCCAGAATATCTCTGTGCCAACCGACGGGCTGAAATATGCAAAATTCCATTCCGCAAAGTCCAGAGAAGGCAAATAAAACAACACCGCAACAACGGCAGTGATTATGCCGCTCATTATCACCTTGCCGCGGTTTTCTTTCTGCATGATGAAAGCCCAAAGAAGAAAAAATCCTGCGACAAGGCCGGTTGTCAGCCGGGAACCAATCCCCAATGCCATCAACAACCCCGCTGCCAGAAATTTTCGATCATTCAATTTCATCAATCCCAAAAACGCAAAACCAAAGGAAAACAGGTAATCCATCGTACAGGTGGAATTCACCCAATAGTAAGGGTGCAGCATCAATATCAGGGTCAACATTCTGTAATGCGGCACCAGATTTACCTTGCAAAACCGCATGAAATGATACAGGATAAGCAAAGACATCCCCACACTGGCAAGGTTGGTCAGCAGGCTGCCCCCGACCAGGTTAAAAAAATACGTGATGAATTCATAAACGAAGAAACCAGGCACGCGCGAGGGAACATAATCCAGCGTTTCCACAAAATTTTTTCCTGCCCAGACGACATTATATGAGTCGTAATCGCTCCCGTAACCCAAAAAGATAAATGGAAGATAAATGCAAAACGCAATCAGCAGAATTTTGCGATCCGGGTCTTTGAAGAACGCTTTCAACTTAAGATGATCCATACTCGCTTCCCTCTTTCAGTGGACAGAATGGCTCTACAATGCCGGAAAAGTGAGCAAGATCACCCCATGATCCTCCTCGCCTCCCAAAGGTTTTAACACCTGGCGCTGTGATTTATTTGTATGCAAAAAATAAGATTCATGGTATCTTTGGTCAAATGCATGCAGTTCCTTGCGGGCCCGCTTGAATGCAACAGGAAATTAATGTTGAGGCTGCCTCATCGCAAGGTACTATTTTAACCGCTTAACATCTTGCCTGCCACCTTTGGAGCAAATTTTTCCTAAACCCGGCTAATCTACAAAAAAAGCTGGCCAATATCAGTAGCTGAGAAACGCAGTCTTATGAAAAAAATAGATCAGTGGAACAACACCCTTATCAAAGTACTGGTTCTTATCCTGCTTACCCTTGCTGCCTGCACGCCTTCAGCGCAAGCCCAACCTGCCCTGGATAAAACTGCTATCTTTGAAAGCGCCATGCTGACAGCAACCTATGCCATCTCCGGCCCCACCGCCACGGCCACCCTCACCCCCGAGCCGCCCACGCCGGAGCCGTCCCCCACAGCCACCCCCGATCTTTACCGCACTCCTCCCACCCTGCCGGCCGCTTTTTCTTCAGAATATCTCAACCCGCTTGATGTCCCGCGTAATTACATTGAAGACACCTGCACCCTTCTCAAAATGCGCTGGGACCCCAACAATGCCGCACCCGGCACCGTGGTCATGCCCATCATGTTCCACTGGATCGTTGACGAAAACCCTGATTCCTCAAAATTCCAGATCTCAAGAGAGACCTTGTTGACCCTTGGAAAAAACCTGAAAGACCAGGGCTTTGAATCCATCACCGTCCAACAGCTTTCTGATTTTCTCACCACAAATGCCAAAATCCCGGAACGCTCTGTCATTCTCATTATTGACGACCGCCATTCGGCTAACTCTTTTGAGAATACCTTTAAAGCCTATTACGATCTGTATGGCTGGACCTTCGTCAATGCCTGGATCAGCACCCCAGCCTCAACCCAGGAACTGATTGCCGGCAATGCTCGCCTGCAGAACGAAGGCTGGATTGATCATCAAGGACATGGCGTCATCCACAATATTCCCATCGATGCCTCTGCCTCAGAAGAATACATGCGGTCCGAGCTGTTTGGCTCCATGGATATCATCGGAAACGTATATGGCAAACCTCCCATCGCCTATATCTGGCCCGGCGGCGGCTTTACCCCCCGTGCAGCCGAGATCGCCGAAGAAGCCGGTTACAAACTTGGCTTTACCATCAATCCGCGCGGCCCGTTGATGTTCAACTGGATCCCCCTGGCAGATGAGTATGATCCCAATCGGCCATACTTCATTCCCGAAGGCAAGGTACACAATCCCCTACTCGTTCTGCCGCGCTACTGGGATCAGGATGCCAGCCGCCATATCGATACCGTGCGCCAGATCGGCAAACAGGCCCGCACTTACGCCGAAGAAAATCGCGCCATTGAGCTGGAATACTACGACATCGTCTGCAAACCCGTCACCGGCGAGATACCAGGCTTGACCCAATAAAAAGCCCGGCATGGGCCTTGCAACCCGGTTATCCAATGAATAAAACTTGTCCCTTTTGCCAGATCATTGCCGGCCAGTTACCGGCCAATATCGTTTACCAGAACGATTCTGTGATTGCCTTTCACGATCACACTCCCATCGCACCTATCCATATCCTCATCGTCCCCAAAATTCACATTCCTTCTCTTAATGAGGCTGACGCTGATCAGCAGGAACTGTTGGGCAGCCTCTTGCTGGTGGCGCAGCACATCGCCCGCCAGCAAGGCATTGACCAGAAGGGCTACCGCCTGGTCTTGAATACCGGTCCAGATGGCGGCCAATCTGTCTTTCACCTGCACCTGCACTTCATCGCCGGCCGCCGCTTCCCAATGGATATGGCAATTCAATGAACCCGGTCAAACGCTTCCCTTCAAAACCGCTCCTTGCCGCCCTGCTGCTGGCCACACTATTGCTTTCCGCCTGTCAGCGGCCCGAAACCACCAACCCGGCATCCCTATCCAGCCAGGCCCAATCACCCATCGGCAACGTCCAGAAAGATGGCCAGCAAGACCCGGATTGGTGTCTGCCCAACGCCCGCCAGGCCATCGATACATCCTTCAGCCCCACCCCGAACCCGCCCCGCGTTCTGCCAACCCTGCGCGCCACGGACGAATCCTACATCGTCCAGCCTGGCGACGGTCTGGCTGCCATAGCCGGGCGCTATGGCCTCCCACTGGAAAGCCTGATTGCCGCCAACAACCTGGCAAACCCCAATCTGCTGGAGATTGGTCAGGTGCTTCTCATCCCTGCTCCCCGGCCGGCAAACCCGGGCACTGGCTTCAAGATCATCCCCGATTCGGAATTGGTCAATGGCCCGGCCGCCGCCTGTTTCGATCTGGAAACCTTTATTATCAAATACAACGGTTACCTCAGCCGCTACACGGAGCAGGTAGACGGCCGCAGCATGACTGGCGCCGAGATCATCTCCCGCGTTGCTGCTGAATATTCCGTCAATCCCCGCCTTTTGCTGGCACTGCTCGAATATCAAAGTGCCTGGTTGACTGCCTCCACCCCCAACTTGGATACCCTGTCATACCCTTTGGGCAACAAAGACTTCTGGCGCGAAGGTCTTTACCGTCAACTCGCCTGGGCTGCCGACCAGATGAACCGTGGCTATTACCTCTGGCAGATCAATGGCCTGTCAACCTGGGTTACTGCCGATGGCGCTGTTGTGCCCATCAACAACACCATTAACCCTGGCACGGCCGCCGTCCAGCGTCTTTTCAGCCTGCTGCTGGATGAATCAGCATGGCGCGTCGCTGTCGGCGAGACGGGATTCATCCAAACCTGGCAAAATCTATTTGGCAGTCCCTTTGGTCTGGCGATCGAGCCCCTGGTGCCGGCCAACCTGCGCCAGCCAGCCATGCAATTGCCCTTCGAAAAAGGCAGCACCTGGTCCTTCACTGGCGGGCCGCACGGCGGCTGGGGAGACGGTTCTGCCTGGGCAGCCCTCGACTTTGCCCCCCCCGGCAACGCCGAAGGCTGTGTACTGAGTGATGCCTGGGTAGTGGCCGCCGCAGACGGCCTTGTTGTCTATACCGATAACGGCATCGTCATTCAAGACCTGGACGGTGACGGCAGTTTCCAGACTGGTTGGAGCCTGTTCTATGGTCACATCGAAAGTCGCGGCCGGGTTCGAACCGGCACCGTCCTGAAAGCGGGAGACCGCATCGGTCACCCCTCTTGCGAAGGCGGTGTTTCCAGCGGTACCCACGTTCATCTTGCAAGAAGGTATAATGGGGAATGGATTGCTGCCGACGGCTCCCTGCCTTTCATCATGGACGGCTGGGTTTCCAGGGGAACGGGGACGATCTATAACGGTATTTTACAGAAAGATGGTCGTAGTATTGAAGCCTGGGATGAAAGAAAACCAGAGAATCAAATCCACCGCTAGCAGATGGATGGTTTACGCCACCCTCAATGCCCTGCTGATCTTTTCCCTTGCCTGTTCCCTTAGCTCGGGATATTCGGCCAGTCAGACTGCCACAGCCGTATATTGGGATCCAACCCAGGCCCCCATGACCACTGTTACTGCCCAAGCCTCTCAAAACCTTTCTGCACCTGTGGCTCAAAACACCTCCACTCTCCCGCCCGCGCCGCTGCCCAGTTCCACACCTCCGGCAGTTCAACCAACGGAATTGCCTGTCAATACGCATACACCAGCCCCAACCGAAGATGCCCCGCCGATCCTGTATTATTCCCAGGCCGGCGACACCCTGCCGGCATTGGCAGTCCGTTTTGATGTCTGGCCTGAAGCCATCACCTCCCCTGCTCCCATCCCTGCCGACTCGCTGATCAAACCCAACCAGTTGTTGATCATCCCCAATCGCTTCACCGATGAGCAGATCACGTCGAAAACGATCCTCCTGCCGGATAGCGAAATCGTCTTCTCGCCGTCCGCCATTGATTTTGATGTAGCTGAATATGTCCGCCAGGCTGGCGGTTACCTCAATGAATATCGCGAATGGCGGGTCGGCGGCTGGTACAGCGGCATTGAGATCATTGAAATCGTGGCCATCGAAAACTCAATCAACCCTCGCCTGCTTCTGGCAATCCTCGAATACGAAAGCAACTGGGTCACCGGCCGTCCAGCCAACCTGGCCCAAACAGATTACCCCATGGGCCGGAACGACTTTCATCTCAAAGGTCTCTACCGCCAGCTCAGTTGGGCGGTTCAGCAATTGTCCATCGGCTATTATGGCTGGCGCGCTGGCCTGGTCACCGAGCTAAAATTCAACAATAACAAAACCATCCGCCTTGCCCCGGAATTGAATGCCGGCACAGTTGCAGTTCAATACATGTTCTCCCGTCTCTACAATGACCGCGAATGGAACGCTGCCCTTTATGACCCGGACAGCCTGCCAGCTTTGTTTGAAAAGATGTTTGGCAATCCCTGGACCCGCGCCCAAACTGTTGAGCCACTCTTGCCCACCAACCTCACCCAGCCCAAGCTGGAATTGCCCTTCCCGCCCAACATCCGCTGGAGCATGACTGGTGGCCCGCATTCCGCCTGGGGTCCCGACGGCGCTCTTGCCGCCCTGGATTTTGCCCCCGCCTCAACCGAACACGGCTGCGTGGAATCCGAACGCTGGGTTACCGCTGCCGCCTCTGGCCTGGTAACCCGTTCTCGGGATGGCGTGGTCATGGTCGATCTGGATGGTGACGGCTATGAGCAAACCGGTTGGGCTATTCTTTACATGCATATCGCCTCCAAGGACCGCGTACCAGCTGGCACATGGCTCGCCACCGATGACAAAATTGGGCACCCCTCTTGTGAAGGCGGTGTTTCCAATGGCACGCATGTTCATATAGCCCGCAAATACAACGGCGAATGGGTACTGGCCGAAGGACCTTTGCCTTTTGTGCTTTCCGGCTGGCAGGCCTATGCTGGAAACGCTCCGTATCTTGGCTATATGACCCGCGGTGACCAGGTGGTTACCGCTTCAGTGGTTGGTTCTTTTGAATCCTGTATCATCCGCAGTGATGAGATCAGGGAAAATATGTGTAAATAATGGTATGAAATCCTCTTTTTCCGCTTTCCGTTCTGCCAATTCCAGGTTACAGTACAGGCTATTTTCTTTTGCACTTCTTCTTGTGCTGGCTGCCTGCAATTTTCCCGTTGCTGCCACTCAACAACCCCCACCGCAGCTTGTTGACCAGTCCGAAATCGCACAGGACTTGCTTCTCCCTGGTTCTGCGCAGCTATCCGCAACCCCTTTGCCTACCCGGCCTGCTTATGCTCCCGGTGAATTGGTGGAATACACAGCCCAATCCGGTGACGTGCTGCCCGCCCTTGCCGAACGTTTCAACACCACCGTGGCCGAGATCAGAAAAGCCAACCCGATCATCCCTGCCGATGTCACCACGCTGCCAGCCGGCTTGCCCATGCAAATCCCCATTTATTACGAAGCGCTTTGGGGCAGCCCCTTCCAGATCATCCCCGATTCGTTGTTTGTCAACGGACCGCTCGAAAGAGATTTTGATGTTGTCTCCTTTGTCAACGCCCAACCCGGCTGGCTTAAAGACTATTCCTTCTATGTTGCCGGAGAAGAAAAACGCGGCGGTGAACTGGTAAAATATGTCGCCCAAAATTACAGCATCAGCCCGCGCCTGCTCCTCGCCATCATCGATTACCAGACCGGCGCCTTGACCCTCAATAAATTCACCAGCCCGGAAGCCGTTTACCCGCTTGGGCACCAGGATCTTAATCGCCGGGGATTGTATCTGCAAATGATCTGGGCTGCCAATACCCTCAACGTTGGCTATTATGGCTGGCGCATCGGCAATTTAACTTCCTTTGAATTGGCCGATGGCAGCCTGGAGATCATTGATCCCTGGCAGAACGCCGCTTCTGCGGCCCTTCATTATTACTATGCGCAAATGATGGCCGGTCAGGAATACCAGCAGGCCATCCACGGCCCGGGTTTTCTGCAAACTTATGTCTCGCTTTTCGGGTTTGACCCCTGGAACAGGAACCAGGCGCTCATTCCCGGCTCATTACGCCAGCCAGACCTGCGTCTGCCCTTTGCCCCAGGCAAGCCCTGGAGCTTCACCGGCGGCCCACACACCGGCTGGGGTAGCGGCGCCCCCTGGGCCGCCCTCGATTTCGCCCCTCCCTCTGACGCCGGCGGTTGCATCCCCAGCAATGAATGGGTCACCGCCATCGCTGACGGGATGATCGTACGCACTGATGTCGGCGCTGCCGTCCTGGACCTGGATGGCGACGGCGATGAACGTACAGGCTGGGTCATTTTTTACCTGCACCTGGCAAATAAGAGCATGCCGCCCGTCGGTGCACAATTCAAGGCCGGCGACCCCATCGGACATCCATCCTGTGACGGCGGCCGCTCCACGGGCACGCATATCCACATCGCCCGAAAATACAATGGGGAATGGATCCCGGCTGACGGGCCTCTGGCATTCAACCTGGAAGGCTGGATTGCCTCCAATGGTTCAACTGCCTATCGCGGCCAATTGGAACGGTTTGGCAAGATCATCACTGCCAGCGAATATGCAGACGGCAAAAGCAGGATCGAAGCCCGCCAGGTCGCGCAACAGCAGCAATAAAAAAAAGACTGGGTGTGCCAGTCTTTTTTATAAAAACCGCTGAATTGATTCGGGGGTTTAACCTTCTCAAGCCTCCAACACCGTGACCTTGATCTCAATCTCGGCCGCTTTGCGCAGCATGGCCTGAACCGAGCAATATTTTTCCCGCGAAAGCATAACTGCCTTTTCCACAGCACTCCGGTCGATATTCCGGCCGGTCACAATATACTCCATCACAATATGGGTAAAGATTTTGGGGTGTTCTTGCGCTTTATCAGCATGCAGTTTGATCTCAAAGCTGGTTATTTCCTGCTTCATTTTCTCCAGTATGGAAACCACATCCATGCCCGTGCAGCCTCCCAGCCCCATCAAAACCAGTTCGGTCGGCCGAGGACCCAGATCCTCCCCGCCCACGTTGCTGTAAGCATCCATCACAACTTCATGGCCGCTACCTGCCTTGGCTGTGAAATTCATCTTTGTATTCCACTTGACCGTTGCATCCATTTTTTCCTCCTCAGGCCTTGACAGCCGCCAGCTTTATCTTTTCCACCAGCATCGTCTCGGGTGCAGCTCCAACCAGAGATTCAGCATCATAGTTGATCACCGTGTGCGGCACACCACCTACACCATAGCGGGTGGACAATTCGGGAAACTCCATCGCTTCTACCATCACCGCCTCCACCAGCGGACTTTCCACCGCCATCTGGTGCGCCATCATGACTGCTTGCGGGCAATATGGGCAGGTGGGGGTAACAAATACCTGCAAATGCACCGGCTTCTTTAACGTCTCCAGGAATTTGCGTGTGGCCGGTTTCAAACCGGAGTCACCACTCGAGACCAGCAAAAAACTGCGAACAAGTGAAGTGAATTCATGCCCGGCAGGAATGCCTGCAAAGCGCACGCCATAATCGATCAGTTCATCCCCCTGCTTGCGGGTCATGACAATTCCAGGCGCCATTGTAACCCGGTATTTCTCGGCAATAGCAGAATTTTCCTCAAGATCATACACCTGAAGCTCAATCTTGTCAGACAAGGCAGATAATTCTTCCAGCATTTGCTGGGCATCCTTGCAATAATCGCAACGCTCTTTCGTGCTGCCAAAGAAAAGCACCACTACTGGTTCTTTGACCTCTTGAAATACTTGACGAATTTGTTCTTCAAGTTCACTGTTCAACAGTTTTTCCATCATTCATTCCTCCGTATATCAATTTTTCGTGTTCCCTTCCACGCTGCCTTTCCACCGGAAGGGCTGGTTTCATGAGTTTATCAGGTAAAACTTCCTGTCTGGATCGTTCCGCAGTGTGGGCAAATCAGATTGAGGCAACTATCATAATCCAGCACTCCCTGCTTGCAAACGGGGCAAAAGCCTCCCGCTTGGTGAGCGCCCTCAGGTTTCTCTCCAGTCCCATGTTGTTTACCTGCTTCAATCGAAGAATCCTGTGGCTGTCTCACAACACATACCTCTTAAGTTTATTCCAGCAAATCATACCAATTAATAGATGATGTGAAAGCTGAAAAAGTTACCTGCGTGTACCGGATTGGTACCTTCTAATACAATTTCGCTTACCGCCTTCATAAAAATCGCTGGTGTTTCGTAAGAACACCACAACTTTCAATCGTTATCCACAAAATCCTCCAGGTCAAGCCGGGCAAACAAACGGCTGCGTACTGCTTCTGGCAGTTCACATTCCTCCACCGAGGATCCCCGGTACAGCTCAACCGTCTTTTTCAGTGTGTTGATCACAATCCGGCAATCCTCGCACCCATGTAGATGCTCTTCAATCTTTGCGCACAATTCCACGCGCAGGCTGCCATCCACATACTCGGAAATATGCTGAAGCAGATCATGGCAAACCATCCCGTCATGCATCCTGCACCTTCCTTTGCCCGGCCTGTGGCCCAAAATAACGGGTCAATTCCTCCCGCATGGCCAGTCTGGCCCGCATCAAACGCACTTTTACCGCCGCTTCACTAATGCCCAACACTTCTGCTGTTTCTTTCACCGAAAGTCCTTCAACATCCCGCAGCAAAAAAACCAGCCGCAGCGCTGCCGAAAGTTTCATAACCGCCTTTTCCATGAACAGCCTGGACTCGCTGGAGAGCAGCTCCTCCTCCGGCAAACAGCACCAGTCAACAATTTCCAGCGGCGCAACATCTTCCTCTTCATCCTCGTTTTCCAGAACGATATCAACCATCGGCTTCTGCCTGCGCAGCAGCATCAAGGCTTCATTTGTTGCAATCCGGTACAACCAGGTGGAAATCTGCGAACGCGCCTCAAACCCTGGCAAAGCACGGAAAGCCTTGATAAAGGTTTCCTGTAAAACATCTTCCGCATCCTGCTCATTGCCCAGAATTCTCAATCCCAGGCGATAGATCAGCCCTGAGTATAGATCAACCAGGCGGGCAAATTCCGCCCGGTCGCCTGACCGTAAGGCATCAATAGAGAGGCCGATCTCGTTAGTGCTTTGTTCTTTCATTCTCTTGGATGCTCAATTCAGCTAAAAGTTACCTGCTCCATCATGCCGCACAGGGCTTGATGAAGATGGCCGTATCACTGACCCCGTTGCTGGTCCATACCGTCCGCCACGTGCGGATCACCGCATACACCTCTGCCCATACCGGTGAAATCGGCTGCCCATCTTTTGGCACCGAGTTGGGACAGCGGGATTGGCAAGGCAGATATAAATTCACGTTATCGATCACCAATATCCCGCCCGGTTTCAACTTGTCCAATGCTGCCCGGGCACAATACTCGCGATAAATGCCATCTACCAGTACAAAATCCAGGCTTTGCGCCGCGATCCCCTCGGCTACACGCATATAGTCCGATCCCCCGGGGTTATCATCCGCATCCCGCGGGTGCAAATGATAGCGCACATTCTCCAGCCCGGCTTCTGCCAGCATCTCGCTGACCCTGGCATGCCATCCTGCCTGGTGTTCCACACTATCCAGCATTCCCACCCTCCGGGCAAACCATAGAGTGCTGCGGCCAGAGCCAAATTCAAGCCCCAGATCTTCTTTGCGCAGCCAGCTGTCAAGGAATGCATTTGCCGCCGGGGTCAACCAGGCTGTGTCGGGGTGGCTGGCACGGTAAAATTTTTCTCTACTGCGGTCTAAAATATAACGCGGTGTCCAATGTCGTATGTTTCGCAAAAATTCACCTCCTGCTGCGTCAAACCCTGCCGGAAAGGTTGACGGATCATGATTTGAAATGCCGGGTTTCTTCCCAGCTATGTAAACTGCATCAGGAAAGCGGCCAGGTCGGCATGACGTCAAATCCAAGCCCGTCGCTTTGTCCATGCACGTATCGATAATAGCCCGCCACCGCCACCATGGCCGCATTGTCTGTGCAATACGTTAAGGGCGGAATTTGTACCGGGAATTCTGTCTGCTTCAGAAAAGCATCCCGCAGTGCCTGGTTGGCAGAAACGCCTCCTGCCACCAAAATCTCCTGCACCTGGTGTTCTTGCGCCGCCGCCAGGGTTTTCTTTACCAGCACTTCCACCACAGCTTCCTGAAAACTGGCTGCCAGATCGGCAGTTGGCAGGATCGGGTTCTCTTGCTGCAATGCCTGTACTGTGCGCAGCACGGATGTCTTTAATCCGCTGAAAGAGAAGTTCCACGTACCTTCCAGCCAGGACCGTGGGAAATCAAAAGCTGCTGGGTTCCCCTCCAGGGCTGCCTCCTGGATCATTGGCCCGCCCGGATACGGCAAACCAATCAGTCTGGCCACCTTGTCAAAGGCTTCGCCTGCGGCATCATCCAGTGTTGCCCCCAGACGTTCATATTGCAAATGACCGCGGATCAAATTTAGCTCGGTATGACCGCCGGAAACCAGCAGAGCCAGCAGCGGAAAGCGCGGCGCAGGCGGGAGGGTCTCGTTTCCATCAGCCACCAACCACGAGGAATAAATGTGCGCCTCCAGATGATTGACCCCGATCAAAGGCAAACCGGTTGCCAGAGACATGCCCTTGGCCGCGTTCACCCCTACCACCAGTGAGCCTGCCAGACCCGGCCCGCGGGTCACCGCAATCGCATCCACATCTGCAAGGCTCATATGCGCTTGCCGCAAGGCCTGCTCCACCACCGGGTATATGGTCAATACATGCTGGCGTGAGGCCATTTCTGGGAACACGCCGCCATACTGGGCATGCATTTCCACCTGGGAAGCCACCACATTTGACAGCAATACCCGCCCATCCTTAACGATGGCAGCTGCTGTCTCATCGCAGGAAGATTCAATTCCCAGAATCCTGGCTGGCGGGAAAGCTTTCAATGGTTGTTCGCTTTCCATCTTCTCTCCTTTACTCAACCCTTGACCGGCAGCACCAGGTCCAGCGGATATGGCGCAAGATTGACAAATTGTCCTTCCGGCGAGATATAAAATGTGTTTTCAAGGCGCACGCCCATGCCTTGGTCTGGATAATACAATCCTGGTTCCACCGCGATCACCTGCCCGGTTGCCAGGGTGTTGGCCAGGCTGCCTTCCGTTTGATAACTGCACATCGGCAATTCATGCACCTTCAACCCTACACCATGCCCCAGGCTGTGCACATACCCTGTTTCGGTAGAAGGATCGCTCAGTACAGTGGTGTGTCCCATGTCCTCAAACAATTCGCAAGTGCGTTTCTGATAAGCAAAGAATGGTGTCCCCGCCGCCAGTTCGGTTGTGATGGTTTCATACACCGAGCGTACCTGCTCATACAGCTTAAAGGCTGCGTCTGGTGCAAATCCCAGACACCAGGTGCGGGTGAAATCATGAAAATAGCCTCCGCCTGCTTCGCAAGGGAAAATATCAAAGACGATCGTCTCTCCAATGCGCAACACATCCGCTGCCGAGCCGGTGGAATGCGGTACGCCCGCGTCCCTGCCAATGGCAAAGATCGTGCCTTCTGGATTTTCCGCCCCGCGGGCCATCAGCCACAGGTCAATCTGGCGTTTCACATCTCCGATCGTCAAGGGCTGCCCATCCGGCTTCACCAGCATGCCATCCTTGACTGTGCTGCCTGATAATAGATCAGCTGTCTCTGCCACCACCTCGGTGGTGATGCATCCCATCTTCTGAATGCGGGCCACTTCATCCGCATCTTTGGTTGCCATCGCCATTAACAACACATTTTCGTCAGGTCCGTCAGCGATCTCAATCGCTGGCATCAAGTGCTGCAACCGTGAAATTGTGCCATATAACTGCCGCGCATCCACCTGGCCATAGACTGCCAAACGCCCGGTCGTGAAACCGCAATCCTGCAGCATTTTTTGCAGCATGCGCGCCGACTGCTCCATGTCTCCCCGCAGCGCAGCCCGAAATTCCGGATACTGCAAGTAACTGCGCGTGTCCAAGCCTGTGCGGGCAGCTTCATCCCGCTCCATGGGAGCATGGAACAACACTGCCGCTTCCCCCCGTTTTTTGATCAGATCTGCCACAGTCAAATGCCCGCCGCCGGTCAGATAAACCATCATTGGATTATGCTGGCCCGGGCCAGAAACCAGAACTGCATCAATATGATGAGCCTGCATCAATGCGTCAAGATCGCTCTTCATCTCTGTCTCAACCCTTCTTCCGCTTTGGCTGCGCCAAATCTTTTTCCGTCAGAGCATTTTGCACGCCCACCAGCAACGCGTCTTCCTGCTCGCCCAGAACGGTGCGCGGGTCCAGAACAACCATGTCAGCCTGCACCCGTCCAATGACCGGCGGATTCATTCCCCGCAGCTGCCTCAAAAAACGGTCAGGGCGCAGAACTGCCAATGCCACCAGAAAAGTATCCAGCTCCTCTTCGGGCAGGCTGCCGCCGCCCACAGTCGATTTCCCCTTGATCACTTCACCTTGTTTGAGGACACTTACCCAGTGGCGGGCACGCTTCTCCACTTGGTCCGGGGTTGCCGAGATCATCTGCCAGATGGGGATCTCCCGCTCGGCTTCGTCTTTCAGGTAGTGCAGCAGGGTGGCGCTCAATGCGCTCAGACACAGCTTATCCGCCCGCACCGCCCGGGCAAAGGGATGTTTCTTCATTTTCTGCAGCAGATCCGCCTTGCCAACGACAATACCCGCCTGCGGGCCGCCCAGCAGCTTGTCCCCTGAAAAGCAAACCACGTCCGCCCCGGCGGCCAGCGATTCCTGCACGGTTGGTTCATGCGCCAGCCCAAACCTGGCTGTGTCAAGCAAGGCGCCTGAACCGAGATCGTCCAGCAGCCAGATGCCGTAGCGATGGGTCAGATCTGCCAGATCCTGTAATTCCGGTTCACTGGTGAAACCAACGATCCGGAAATTGGAGTGGTGCGCCTGCATCACCAGCGCTGCCGATTCATTCAGTGCGGCTTCATAATCCTGCAAATGCACCCGGTTTGTAGTGCCAACTTCCACCAGCTTTGCTCCCGACTGGCGCATCACATCCGGCACGCGGAATCCGCCGCCGATCTCCACCAGTTGGGACCGCGAGATGATTACCCGCCGCCGTCGGGCCAACGCACTCAGCGCCAGCATCACCGCCGCAGCATTGTTGTTCACCACCAAAGCTGCTTCTGCCCCGGTGATACGCATTAATAATTCCTCTGCATGCAGGGTGCGCGAGCCGCGCTGCCCTTTCTCCAGGTCGTATTCCAGCGTTGAATAACCCGCCGCAACGTTGGTCATTGCTTCCAATGCTGCCCGGCTCAAAGGTGCCCGTCCCAGATTGGTATGCAGCACTACCCCGGTGGCGTTGATGACCGGGACCAGGCTGGGTGTTGTCCAGCTTTCCAGACGTTGTCGCACGGCTTCCAGCAGAGCCGCCCGCACCGGAACTGTTTGCCCGGCAGCAAACGCATTGCGGATGTCCTCCAGTTCTGAACGGATGGCCTCCAGGGTCAGGCTGCGCCCATAATCTGCAACCAGTTCTGCGGCTGTTTTTGTTTTTAAAAGATTGTCAACCGATGGCAGATTCTGCAGTTCACTCATGCTTTGTTTCCTGCGGTTCCCAGCGGCTCCGTTCTCGCAGCCGCAGCAGAGATTCGATCAGAATAAACCCCAGCGCCAGGAAGAAAGCCAGGAATAGAGTCAACACCCGCCCCAACTGCAGCCAGGCCAATAAGTTGCCATATGCCCCCACCCAGATCGTCTGCCGCAAGATCGTATCCCAATCTGCTCGCGGTTCGGAGGGAAATCGGCGATGCAAATAGACGATGGCCGGTAATGCCGTCCCGCACAACGCCAGGGTGAGCAAAAAAAAGAACAGCCAGCGCGGCCCCAGGGTTGGATAGACAAAACGGATCAACAAGGTCAATCCTCCCCAACCCACCGCCGCCAAAAGCAGACCTGAATATAGATATGAACGATAGGATGACATACAATTCCTTTCCTGCGCAAAGGACGGCAAATTCCTCACAGCCTCACCTGGCTAAATTATATCGCAAAGCATAGCCAGCAGCCGCCTTCCGCATTGCCAGTTGTTCATTGTTTAAGATTTCCGCCCGCCAAACTCCTCTTCCACGGCAAATCCCAGATACCCTTCCCATTTTCTGCAAATATGATGCCAGCATCGTGATACAATACTTGCCAATCTTTAAAAAATTATCACCAGGTTGCCATTATCCAATACGACAACCGGCATCTGGAGTTTGTCTGATGGAAAGAAAATTCACCAACCACCGTTATCTGGATGCTCTTCAACAGCGAGTGCTGGTTTTTGATGGGGCTACCGGCACCAATATCGATGCCATGGAGCTTTCTGTTGAAGACTTCGGCGGTGAAAAATACGTGGGCTGCAACGATTATCTGGCTATTGTTTCACCCCACATTGTGGAAAGACTGCACCGCTCCTTCCTGGATGTGGGTGTGGATGTCATCGAAACCGATACTTTCCGCGCCAACCGCATCACCATGAGCGAATATGGATTGCAGGACACAGTACCCGAGATCAACCGCCAGGCCGCCGTACTTGCCCGCCGCATTGCCGATGAATACACTCTAAAAACCGGCCAGGAGCGCTTTGTCGCGGGTTCCATTGGGCCTTCCGGCCAGCTGCCTTCCATGAATGACCCCGAGATGTCCCGCTTTTCTTTTGATGAACTGGTGGATGTGTTTTTCGAGCAATCACTGGCGTTGGTGCAGGGCGGCGTTGATCTGCTGGTCATCGAAACCTCACAGGACATTCTCGAACTACGTGCCATCATCCTTGCCACTCAAAAAGCCTTTGAAGTCAGTCAGATCGTGCTTCCTGTGCAGGCACAAATCACCCTCGATACCACCGGCCGTATGCTGCTCGGCACTGACATTGAAGCCGCCCTGGCTATTCTGGATAAAATGCCGGTAGACGTGATCGGCATGAACTGTTCCACCGGCCCCACCCACATGCGTCAGCCGATCCAGTACCTGGGTCAGAATGCCGCTCAATTCGTCTCCTGTGTGCCCAACGCGGGTCTGCCTGTCAACCAGAATGGCAAGGCCGTCTTTCCCATGCAGCCAGAGCCCTTTGCTGAAGCCCTGGCTGAATTTGTGGAGAAATACAGCATCAATGTGGTTGGCGGATGCTGCGGCTCTTCACCTCTCCACATGCGGGCTGTGGTCGAAAAAGTCGGCGGACGCCCGCAGTCCATCCGGGCCGCACAATCCCGCCCCATTCTGGCTTCCGGCATCAAGGCCGTTTCCATGATCCAGCAGCCGCCACCCTTCTTGATCGGCGAAAGACTCAACACCCAGGGCAGCCGAAAATTCAAACAGATCATCCTGGATAGCGACATGGAAGCTGTTCTTGAACTGGCCCGTGAACAAGTGGAAAACGGAGCGCATGCACTGGATATCTGCGTAGCCTTAACTGAATCCGGCGGCGAAGTGGAAATGATGACCCGCATCATCAAAACCCTTTCCCCGGTGGTGGAAGCCCCGCTGGTGATCGATACCACCGAGCTGGATGTCCTGGAAGCTGCCCTCAAAACCGCTCCTGGCCGCTGCCTGATCAATTCGGTCAACCTTGAGGGTGGACGCCAAAAAGCAGACCGCATACTTGCCCTGGCAAAACGTTATAATGCCGCGGTGATCGCCCTGACCATTGACGAAAAAGGTATGGCGAAAACAGCAGAACAGAAACTTGATATTGCCAGCCGCATTTATCAGATCGCCGTCCAGGACCATGACCTAAACCCCGAAGATCTCGTCTTTGATGTACTGACCTTTACCCTGGCAACCGGCGAAAATGAATTCTGCGATTCGGCCATGCAAACCCTGCAAGGCATTCGTTTGGTAAAAGAAAGCCTGCCTGGTGTCCTGACTTCCTTAGGTGTGAGCAATGTTTCCTTTGGTCTCAAACCAGCCGCCCGCCACATCCTCAACAGCGTCTTTCTCTATCACGCCGTCCAGGCCGGCCTCGATATGGCCATCGTCAATCCCGCCACGGTCAAACCCTATGCCGAGATCGATCCTGCCGACCGCCGGTTGGTGGAAGCGCTGATCTTCAATCAGCACCCCGAAGCCCTGCAGCAGGTCATCAATCGCTTTGAAGAAAGCACCGCCAGCACACATACAGATGCCCAGGTCGAACGTCAGACCCTGCTGGCCGCCATGACACCCCGCCAGCGCTTGCATTGGTGCATCCTGCACCGCCATAAGGAAAACGTCGAACAGGATATCGACGCCATCCTGCAAACCACCCCATCCAGCCAGCGTCACCAGACCGCCGTGGATCTGCTGAACACCACCCTTTTGCCAGCCATGAAGGAAGTCGGCGACCGCTTTGGCAACGGCGAACTGATCCTCCCTTTTGTGCTGCAATCGGCCGAAGTGATGAAGCGCTGTGTCTCGTATCTGGAAACCTATCTTGAAAAGAAAGCTGGCATTTCCAAAGGTACGATTATCCTTGCAACCGTGTATGGCGATGTGCATGATATCGGCAAAAACCTGGTCAAAACCATCCTTGCCAACAATGGGTACGAAGTCATCGACCTTGGCAAACAGGTTCCCGTGGACACCATCATCCAGCAGGCAATCGAGCACCAGGTCAGCGCCATCGGTCTCAGCGCCCTGCTGGTTAGCACCAGCCAGCAAATGCCAATGGTGGTGAACGAACTCCAGCGCCGCCAGATGCGCATCCCCGTCCTGATTGGCGGGGCAGCCATCAACCAGCAATTCAGCCAGCGCATCCTGCATACCGAGGATGGGTCGCCTTACCAATCGGGGATTTTTTACTGCAAAGATGCCTTTGACGGTCTTGCCACCCTGGAATCCCTGAATGACCCCGTCCGTCGCCAGGATTTGCTGGCAGCCCTGTTCCAGGAACAGCCCGCCCGAACCGTACCCCAAATAACAACCAAACTGTCTGCCAATAACCAGCCCGCCCAGCCAATCGCCCCCAGCGAGCACATCCCCCAACCACCTTTCTGGGGCGCTGCAAAGGCAGTCAGTATCCCCCTCGAAGAAGTCTTTCCCTTGCTGGACCGTAAAGCCCTTTTCCGCCTTTCCTGGGGCGCCAAAGATTCCCGCGGCGAAGAAAGACAGCAACTTGAAACCGAACTGCAAGAACGCCTGGAAACCATGTGGCTGTCTGCCGGGAACGCAAATTGGCTCTTGCCCCAGGCAGTCTATGGTTACTGGCCGGCACAATCGGATGGTAATCACCTCATCCTGTATGATCCCCAGTCGCTGGGCAGTACCCGGCTGCACGAACTCACCCGCTTCGTTTTTCCCCGTCAGTCTGGCCGTCAGGAACTTTGCCTGGCAGACTATTTTGCTCCGCTTGCCTCTGGCATAATGGACACGCTTGCCCTGCAGATCGTCACAGTGGGGTCTGCCGCCACCCAGCGCATTGATGCGCTGCAGCAAGCCGGGGATTTCAGCGAAGCTTACTTCACCCACGGCCTGGCTGTGCAGACTGCCGAAGCGGCTGCCGAAGCCATGCACCGCCGGATACGCGCCGAACTGCACCTGCCAACCGACCAGGGGCTGCGCTATTCCTGGGGTTATCCGGCCATACCCGACATCTCTGACCACCAGAAGGTCTTTGCCCTGCTCCCTGCCGCTCAGGAACTGGGCATGTCATTGACCACCGCCTCACAAATGATACCCGAGCAATCCACCGCGGCCATGATCGTGCATCATCCCGGCGCCCGCTACTTTACTGTCGACGCCTACCTTACAATCTCCTGAAGAAATATGGGGAACTGTATAATTCTGGTCATTTTTGAGTTAGAATGGAGCATATTGCATTTTCTCCGCTGAGGATGACTGATGCTTCTGACCATTGATATCGGAAACACAAATCTTACCCTTGGACTTTACCAGGGTGATATATTGGGGGCGCGCTGGAGGCTGGCCACCAATTACGAGCGGATGCCGGATGAATATGGCTTGCAAATACTTGGATTGCTTCAGCACAGCGGCTGCACCATTCAGCAACTGGATGGCGTTTGCCTGGCTTCAGTTTCCCCGCCTATCACCAACCGCATCGTCCAGGCCTGCCAGGTCTATCTTGGCCAGGAACCGCTGTTGATCGACCATCGCGTAAAAACCGGCATCCCCATTCTGTATGAAGATCCTAAAGCCGTTGGCGCAGACCGCATTGTCGACGCCGTGGCTGTCAAAACCCTGTACAGTGTGCCGGCCTGCGTGGTGGACTTTGGCACCGCCACCACCTTTGACGCCATCAACGCCAAAGGTGAATATTTGGGAGGAGCCATTGCACCCGGCATCGGCATATCTGCCGATGCGCTTTTCTCGCGCACCGCCCAGTTGCCGCGCGTGGACATTCTCCCCCCACCTTCTGTGATTGGTGCAAACACCACCCAGGCCATCCAATCCGGCCTGCTGTTTGGCTATGTCGCCCTTGTGGAAGGCATGGTAGCCCGATTCCGCAAGGAATTGGGCACAGATATGAAAGTCATTGCCACCGGCGGCCTGGCAGAGCTGGTTGCCAAAGAAACCACCGTGGTCGATGTGATTGCACCCTGGCTAACATTGGACGGGCTGCGCATCCTCTGGGAAATGAACAGGTGAGCACATGACCAATCCGGTTACTGATAAACATATTGTGCTTGGCGTCACAGGCTCGATCGCTGCTTACAAAGCGGCCGATGTGGCCTCCAAGCTCACCCAGCAGGGTGCCTTGGTTGATGTCATCCTGACAGACAGCGCCTGCAAATTCATCTCTCCGCTTTCCTTTCAGTCGGTAACCGGGCGCAAAGCCTATGTGGATGCCGACCTGTGGGGCGGCGAAGGCCATGTAACCCATATTGGCCTGGGGCATGCCGCCGACCTGCTGGTGATCGTGCCGGCCTCAGCCAACACCATGGCCAAACTGGCGCACGGCATCGGTGACAACCTGCTCTCCGTAACCACCCTGGCCGCCCAATGTCCGCTGATGATTGTGCCCGCCATGGATGCTGGCATGTATGACCATGTCGCCACCCAAACCAATGTCAATCTGCTCAAACAACGCGGGGCGCTTTTCCTCGGCCCCGAAGAAGGTCACCTGGCTTCGGGCCTGGTTGGCCTGGGCCGCATGAGCGAGCCCGCCAAAGTGATCAGTGCCATTCGCTGGGTCTTTGGTAGAAACGGCATCCTGCAGGGCAAAAAAGTTGTCGTCTCTGCCGGCCCCACCCGTGAAACACTCGATCCGGTGCGCTTCCTGAGCAACCACTCCACCGGTTTGCAAGGTTACGCCGTTGCCCAGGCCGCCCTGGACGCCGGCGCAGACGTTACCCTCATCTCTGGTCCCGTCCACCTGACTGCCCCCTACGGCCTCCGCCTCCTCTCTGTGACCACCGCGGCGGAAATGACGGACGCTGTGCTGGTCGAAAGCCGCGACGCTTATGCCCTGATCATGACCGCCGCCGTGGCAGATTTCCGCCCGACTGCTGTGTCCGCTCAAAAAATCAAGAAAGGCGCAGCCAGTCTGTCGCTTGAACTGGAAGCCACCACCGATATCCTCAAAGCAGTCGCCAGCCAAAAGACAACCACCGGCTATCCCCAAAAACTGGTTGGTTTTGCCGCCGAAAGCCAGTACCTGCTCGAAAACGCGGCTGCCAAGCTCCAGGCCAAACACCTCGACCTGATCGTTGCCAACGACATCACCGCTCCCGGCGCAGGCTTCGGCGTGGAAACCAATCAAGTGACCCTGCTGTTTGCAGACGGCAGACAGCAAGCCCTGCCTTTGCAGGATAAATCCGTGGTCGCAGAAACCATCATAAAAGCCCTATGTTGAATCGCTGTAGCACCATAATCACTTTGGTTCTTATCATCTTTCTCTTCACTCTGGCCGGCTGCCAGAGCAATTTTGCGTCTGAAATTCAGGCCGCCTTTGCCAGCCCCACGCTCCCGCCAACCGAAACGCCGATACCCACCGCCACCCTCCCATCTGGCGAACCAACTGAACGCGTCATCCCCACCTATGCCTCCCCTGCCACCCCCACCGCCCGCAGCGTAACCGTTCAGAGCCTGACCCTGCCCGAGCCTGTCAATACCCCCAGGCCGGTAATCCTTGGCCTGACCGGTTTTGCCAGCCACATCAACCCTTTGACTGGTCTCGAACAGGAAGACCTTCAAAAACTGGAAAGAAGGCCGGTAATGGTCAAGGTTTCCAATTACCCGCGTTACGGCCGCCCACATGCCGGTCTCTCTTTTGCCGATATTGTTTTTGAATATTACATCGGTGAAGAAGCCAACCGCTTCCTGGCCCTCTACTATGGACAGGACAGTGAAAAAGTGGGCCCCCTGCGCTCTGGCCGCTTGGTTGATGCCCAGTTGGTCAACATGTACCAGGGAGTGCTTGCCTATGGTAACGCCGACCCCAAAGTGGACAAGGTGCTCCTTGACGAACTCGGCCCGCGTGCCATCTCTTTTGATGACGCGTCCTGCCCCCCCATTTGCGGCGCTGAAACCCACAGTGTGGCCGGCGTATTCGTAGATTCTGCCGCCCTGAGCGATTTCTCCTTCGGCCAGGGCGTGGACAATGACCGCAAAAATCTGGATGGCATGCTGTTTGACAACAATCCTCCCAACAGCAGCCAATTTGCCGTCCGCATTGGCGTCGAATACAGCATTCGCAATCGTGGTGAATGGCATTACGACCCTGAAAGCGGCAAATATCTGCGCACCATCGAAACCGACAAAAACGGCACCCCTGAAAACAGATTCCCGCAAATTCCCCTGGTTGACCGCCTGACCAATCAACAATTGGCATTTTCCAACGTCATCATTGTGTATGCCGATTACCTGGAAATCGCACCCACACTGCACCAGATCTTTGTGTGGGACGCCAGAGAAAAACAACGCGCCATCTTCTTTCGTGATGGCCTCATGGTGGATGGCTACTGGCGCGCCATCGACCACTATCATCCCCTCCATTTCTACACGAAATGGGGAACTCCCATGGCCCTGAAACCAGGCAATACCTGGATCATCATCGTGGATCCTCTGTCAGATTTCTGGCAATCACGGGACGGCCAATGGGAATTGTATTTCGACCTGCCTCGCCCCACACCAACGCCCACCATCGAAGAGTAAACTATGCGCAACCTCATCATTTCTGACATCCATGCCAACTATGCAGCCCTCGAGGCAGTCCTCGACGATGCCCCCGCCATTGATCAAGTCTGGTGCCTCGGCGACCTGGTCGGTTACGGACCTGACCCCAACGAATGCATCACCCGCTTGCGGGCACTCCCCAATTTCAGTTGCATTCTGGGTAATCACGATGCCGCCCTGCTTGGGCAGATCGATATCAACACCTTCAATCGTGATGCCCGCCTGTCCAATGAATGGACCCAGTCTGTCATTACCCCGGACAACCTGGAATACCTCAAATCACTGCCCGACAAGCTTGTCATGGAAAACGCAACCCTGGTGCATGGCAGTCCTCGCAATCCCACCTGGGAATACTTGATGGATCTTTACACCGCTTCGATCAACTTCAACAACTTTGATACGCCGTTTTGCTTTGTCGGTCACACCCATCTTCCCCTTTCCTTCCTTTGGAAAGAAGACAATGCCACCCAGAAGATCAGTTGGGAATTGATCAAAAGCGATACCAACATCATTCTCGAGAACAGGATGATCATCAACCCCGGTTCTGTAGGCCAGCCGCGTGACCAGGATGCCCGCGCCGCCTATGCCATCTTCAACACCGAGACCAATATTTGGGAAGCTCACCGCGTGGCTTATGACATAGCTTCCGTGCAGCAGCGCATCCTCGCCCACGGATTGCCGGAACGCCATGCCATGCGCCTGGATGACGGTTGGTAAAATTGCATTGGGCAAATCTCAAAGTTCCCGGTCATGGGAACTTTTTTATTTCTGCAAACGTTCTATAATTAGATCAGCTATGCTATAGTCGTTCACGAAAGAGGAAAAGAAAATGAAGAAGCTAATCTTGACCCTGTTTGTTTTGCTGTCCGTTCTCCTGGCAAGCTGTGCGCCTGCCGCCAAAATGTCTTCCGAGATGAGCATGATGGATAGCGCAGTCGCCCAAGCACCTGCCGCTCCCCTGCCTGCATTTGAAGGCAGCACCGTGCAAAATGATTACGAAAGTCCGTCCTCTTTTGCCCCCAATGTAAACCAGGCCGCCGTTGAACGCATCGTCATCAAAAATGCCGATCTGTCGATCGTTGTGGCCGAACCCGCCGAGGCGATGGACTACATCACCAAAATGGCCGAAGACCTGGGTGGTTTTGTGGTCAATTCTTATCTTTACAAAACTGTTACTTCAAATGGCGTCGAGGTGCCTGCTGCCAACATCACCATCCGCGTACCTGCCCAAAGCCTGACCAGCAGCCTGGATCGGATCAAGGCCTTGGTCGATGACCCCAAAAATGACATCCTCAACGAGACCGTCACCGGCGAGGATGTTACCCGCGAATACACCGACCTCAAGTCCCGCCTGCGCAACCTTGAAAATACTGCCGATCAATTGCAGAAGATCATGGAAGAAGCCTACAAAACCGAAGATGTTCTAAAGGTCTATAACCAGTTGGTGCAGGTACAGCAGGAAATTGAAGTTCTGAAAGGGCAGATCAATTACTACGACGAGGCTTCCCGCTTGTCTGCCATATCGGTCACGATCCAGTCTCAGGAGGCTGTCCAGCCGCTTACCATCGGCACTTGGCAACCACAAGGCATCGCCCGGGACGCCGCCCAGGCGCTGATCAACGCCCTCAAGTTCATCGTATCTGCCCTGATCTGGATTGTCATCTTCATCCTGCCGGTACTGGCCATCATCTTTGTGCCCATTTGGCTGGTGATTCGCTTCTTCGCCCGCCGCAGCAACAAACAAAAAGCAAAGAAAGCAACCCAGCAGGATGGTAATACATCGTCAGAATGATCGCCGCTTCAATGCCCGATAACAGTTCCGTGGGATGCAATCCATCCCACGGAAATTCCCTTTAATTCTTGACAAGACGGAGAGGATCATGCAAGAAATTTCAGCAGCCGCAATTTATTTTTCACAGCCCGGAAAACTTAATACCCAGCGTACACTGCAACTGGTCTCCCAGCGTGCAGACCAGCTCAACATCAAAACCATCCTGGTAGCCACCACCTCAGGCGAAACTGCCGTCCAGGCTGCCAAGATGTTGCCAGGCAAAAGGCTGATTGCCGTCTCCCATGCCGCCGGTTTCAGGAGCGAAAACACCCAGGAATTGACCCCTGAAAACCGCGCCGCCCTGGAAGCAGCCGGAGTGACCATCCTCACCTGTCAGCATGCCCTCGGCGGGGTCAACCGCGCCGTGCGCAAACAGCTTGGCGGCATTGAAAGCGATGAGATCATTGCCAACACCCTGCGCATCTTCCAGCAAGGTATGAAGGTCATCGTCGAGATCGCCATTATGGCCGCCGATGCGGGCCTGTTGGACTGCAAGAAGCCTGTCATCACTGTGGCTGGTACCGGTCAGGGCGCAGACCTGGCCGCAGTAGTTCTTCCAGTGAATACGTACAACTTCTTTGATATCAGGGTTGTGGAAACCATTTGCCGCCCAGCTCCTGAGCACCCGCAATTCCAATGAAAATTATTTGAGAGTGCCAGCTTCACTGGAATAAATTACTCCGCACGCTCACTGAAATACCCCAAAGGATACGTTATGGATCAGCAATCCATGCCCCAATTCGCCGTGTTGCAGCTTTCTGGCTGCGCTGGTTGTGAAGTGTCCCTCCTGAACGCTGATGAATGGGTTGACCAATACCATCTGGCATACATGCCCCTGGTCGTTTCTGCATATAAAGTCCCCGAAGTGGATGTGCTTCTGGTAAGCGGCGGCGTACGCAATAATGAAGACATCCATCATCTGCGCCAGGCTGTCAAAAGAGCCAAAAAAATTGTAGCCGTCGGCACCTGTGCCATCTCTGGCGGAGTGGCCAACCTTGGCAACCGCGATGATGTGCGCGCCGTCTTTCTTTCACAGGAGGAGCGCATCCACCTGCCGCGCCTCTTGCCCCGCAGCCAGCCAATCGATTCCTTTGTAGAAGTTGATTGTTACCTTCCTGGCTGCCCGCCAACGCCCGAACTTTTCATGGCTCTCCTGCTTGAACAGTCAGATTTCAAGGCATCAAAAACAGTATGCCAGGAATGCGGTCGCAAAAAACTGACTGATCAGAAGCCCGACCATTTCATTGGGTTCCAGGCCAGGGAAGAATCACCCGACATCTGTCTCATCAACCAGGGCTATCCATGTGTTGGCACCTCCACCCGTGGTGGTTGCCGCGCCCTCTGCACCCGACCCGGTCACCCCTGCGTTGGCTGCCGTGGTCCTTCAGACGCCTTCATTGAGAAAGAATCCGCTGTCTGGTTGGAAAGTATTCAACGCGTCTTTGAAAAAATGACCAATGTCCCGCCAGAGGAGATCCAAAGAACGCTGCGCTCTCCGCAGTTGTCCCTCTTCCTCTTTCAATTTTCCGATTACGATCAAACCAGGAAAACGCCGCGTCCCAAAGAAAAGGTGCTCTGACCATGACCACATTGATCTTCCCCATCAGCCGTATCGAAGGCCATGCCCGTGTTGTGATCGAAGTTCAGGCCGGCGAAGTCGTAACCGCCCACTTCCAGGCCACCGAATTGCGCGGATTCCAGTACTTTGTGCAGGGTGTCCCCGCCGAGCAAATGCCCGTCATCACCCCCCGTATTTGCGGAGTGTGTTCCACCGCCCACCATGTCGCCGCAGTCAAAGCTCTGGAAGATGCCTTTGGCGTTACCCCGCCTCCCCTGGCCCAGAAGATTCGCTCCCTGCTCTTGCTGGGGCAACTGATCCAGAATCAGGCCACATCCCTGTTCATCTTTACCATGCCTGACCGCATGGGTGTGGACAGCATCTTTCACCTCAGCCCTGAAGAAGCCTCCCGCGAGCAGCAGTTCAACATTGCCCAAAGCGCTCTGCGAGTGCGCAAGATCGGCACCGATCTCATCTCCCTGGCTGGCGGTCAGTTCATTCACCCCATCAAAGCCGTTATTGGCGGTATCACCAGCGGCATCACCCGCCAAAGCGCCGACCAGATGCTCGCCCGACTGAAAGAAATGCTGCCCCGCACCTGCCAACTGGTGGATGAATACTGGGAAATGTCCATGCAAATGCGCGCGCGCCTCGGCACCTGGGGAGATGATGCCCCGGCATACTATATTGCCTCCACATCGAACTACAAGCCCGATCTGAACAATGACTCCATCCGCATCCTGGGACCCGAAGGTAATATTGTGGAAACCTTCCCTGTTCACGATTTCCGCAGTTTTTTGAGCTACGAAGACACAAACTATAGTTATGCCGGACAGAGCAACTACCAAGGAAATGTCCTGCGCGCCAACAGCCTGGCCCGCATGAACATGGTGAACACCCTGGGTACTCCGCTGGCAGATGGCTATTTACAGCGTCTGCAAGCAGAATTTGGCAAACCGGCCCATCCCATTCTGCTTTTCGATCTGTGCCGCGGCATAGAACTGGTCTACGCCTTTGAACGGGCCATCGAGATGCTGGAGGAACCTCTTGACCAGCAGGAGACGCACGTATCCTATACCCCGCTGGATGGCGAAGGGTATGGTCTGGTGGAAGCGCCGCGCGGCCCCCTCATCCACCACTATACGATCCACAAAGGCAAGATCGCCAGCGCCGAGTTCGTCATTCCCACCGTGCACAACATGCTGGCCATTGAACGCGCCCTGACCGTAGCCGCCAACCGCTACATTCACACCGATCAGATCAACCTGGAACTGGAACGGGCTGTGGGCCGGGTGGTGCGCGCCTTTGACCCTTGCATCGCCTGCGCCACGCAATAACACAGTACAAAAGTCTATGTCGATGACTTATCAATTTTTTTAACCATGCGTTATGATACAAACATGAAGATCTCTGGTATAAATTGCGAGGAAAATTATTTGCAAATTACCTGAATGTTGTGCTTAATTTTTCCCAATGTGTGATCTGATCTCAGTAAATCAGATTCCCATTTGCTCACCATCAAAATTTTTCAAACCCATCAAACGAATGGGGGTAATTTACTAAATCAAAACCAGCCAAAAACAATATTCTCGATAAACAGTATCAAGCGATTCGGAGATTTAATCTCTTCCAAATCCTTGCTTCATTGTATTATCAGCCATATCTGTTCACCAGTTCCTTTTCTTCCTCCAGTCAAACGGGGTTTCTGAATCAAACAAATGAATGGGAACAAAAGGCAGTACCCAAAAACCATCTCTCCATCTTTTGTCATACTGCTGCAACCATCAAGGCATTTACTTGCTTCTCCTGTCACAAATGCATCATCCCTGATTGTAGAACTTTTCCTCCAATCAAACATCGTCTAAAATTTCTATTCATTTTCTAAAAGGAATTCACCGCATGTCCAAAAAAGCAAATTTCCTTGCGCTCACACTTGCACTGACAATGCTCTTCAGCATTGTCTCGCCGGCAGCTGCTTTTGCACAAAGCGATCTTCCCGCTGCTGCAACTGCAGACGACGCATTTCAAATTCAGTCAGCTGAAGCAGACCCTCCTCCACCGCCTCTTGAAGATACGCCATATTTTGAGGTCGAAGAAGCGGGCTCAATCAATGGAGAAACATATCTCAGAACTGTCATTAGCAGTCCGCCACAACCTCCTGAGGGCTATGTCAGAACCTCTGTTGCCGATCTTCCCGAACCGCATTTGGCAGCCGGAATCAACACCATCAGCAATGTCCCTGCTTTCACCTGGGCACATGGCTGTTCAGCGACTTCAGCTGCAATGATTGCCGGGTACTATGATCGAACTTTCTTCGCCAATATGTACACCGGTCCAACCAATAACGGTGTCGTCCCCATGAATAACAGCTCATGGGGCACATGGATTGATTCTTATGGCGATACCAGGGCGCAAATGCCGCTCAGTGCCTCCCGCCAGGGATTGGATGGCCGCTCAACCAAAGGCCATGTCGATGACTATTGGAGAGGCTTTGGCAATATTGACAATGATCCCTTCATTGGCAACTGGGTAGAACACAGCTACGGCGATAGCCTCGGCGATTACATGCGAACCAGTCAATCCAACTTCGGTAATCCCGATGGCTCCACCAGTTTTTACACATGGAGCACCAACCCGGGACCTTTTACATGCAATCAAATGGAAAGTTTTGGCATCCCGGATGATGGCACGGTTGGCGTGAAAAATTTCTACGAAGCCCGCGGGTACACCGTCACCGATTGTTACACACAAAGAACAGATTTGGCTGGTGGATTTAATTTTGCAGATTATAAAGCAGAAATCAACGCCGGCTATCCCGTTATGTTCCATGTTCATGGGCACACCATGATCGGCATTGGCTACAACGACAGTGGCCAAACCATGTACATCTACGACACCTGGGATTACTCCACCCACACCATGACCTGGGGGGGCAGCTACTCTGGCATGAATATGTATGCGGTAAGCATCGTTCACCTGGAACCACAAATCCTGGAAAAAGGCATTCATAACGATGATGATGTCAAAATCACTTATAGCGCCGGTTGGAATACTGGTTCTAACGCAAGTTACTACAATGGCGACAATCATTATTCAGCTTCCACAGGCAATTACGCCAGCTTTAAATTCGCAGGCGGTACATTCAAGATAAGATATACCGGTGCTTCCAACCGTGGTGTAATGAATGTCTATGTTGACAACTCGCTTGCTGCGACAATCAATCAATACAATAGTTCAACCAGTTACCAAACCATATGGACCAGCGCTGACTACCCCGCCGGAGAACATGCCGTCCGCCTGGAACATGCCTCTGGCAGTACTGTTGATCTGGACGCCATTGAAACCGAGTCCCCTTGCCTGACCCTAACCCTAAATCACACCGGCAACGGCGACCCTCTGGTTGCCAGCCCAACCAAATCCCCGAATTGTGATACTGTTGGAAAATACAATCCACTTGAAAAAATAACGGTCTACGCAGAGCCTGCTGCTGATTCGATCATTTGGAATTGGGAAGGCACCGACGATGATAGCACCTGGATGTCTCCTCACATCGTTACCATGCCATTCACCAATCACACCGTAACTGTCAATTATTACACGCCTCCTGGCCCCGGCACCTACGAAAACACAGACCCCGTCGTAAATACTTGGGGCAACTGGACAAACTGGAACGATGCCCGCGCCTCCGCCGGCAGCACGCAATACACCAATGAAGAATACGCCGGGGCCCAATTGTGGTTCAATGGCCGCCAGGCATCCTTGATCTTCACTCGTTACACCACCCGCGGCAACATCGCTATCAGCATTGATGGCGGCACGCCCGTCCTCGTCAACCAGTATGGCGCTGCCCTGACCTTCCAGAACCGCTGGGACAGCCCAATATTAGAGGAGGGACCCCACTATATTGAAGTCTTCCACCCCGGTGGCAGTCACTATATTGACTTTGACGCCTTCATCATCTCCAGACCGGATACCACTGCGCCGGCAGCCGTTGCCCTTAGCGCAGCCACTGGCGCGAATACCGGCCAGGTGAACCTCAACTGGATCGCCCCCGGTGATGACGGCAACACTGGCACCGCCACCACCTACTTCGTGCGCTATGCCTCCAGCGCCATTGACTCACAGGCCAAATGGGACGCCGCCACAAACGTCACCGGCGCTCCCGTTCCGCAGGTCGCTGGCACGCCTCAATCCATGACCGTCTCCGGTCTCAACCCCGGTCAGACCTATTTCTTTGCCCTGCGTACTTCGGACGAAGTACCCAATATGTCCGCTCTGTCCAATTCGCCTTCTGCTGCGGCCCAATCCCCTGTTCCGGTCGTTCCCGGCACCTATCAAAACGGCGATCCCAACATCGTCTACACCGGCAACTGGACGAACTGGAACGAAGCCCGCGCCTCCGGCGGCAGCACCCAGTACAGCAACAACCCCGCTGCCAGCGCCACATTGACCTTTTCCGGCCGCCAGGTGTCCCTGCTCTTCACCCGCTACACCAGCCGCGGCAACATCGAGATCACCATTGATGGCGGTACGCCCATCCTCGTCAACCAGTATAGCGCTGCCCTGTCCTTCCAGAACCGCTGGGACAGCCCGCTGATGGACGCTGGCACGCACACCGTTGTGCTGCGCCACCCGGGTGGCACAAAATACATCGACCTGGATGCGATCATTATCTCCGATCCTGAATCCATC
>JAGVAB010000150.1 GCA_020060485.1 Anaerolineales bacterium | reverse complement strand
TTCCCCGCCCTGGGGCGGGGTTAGGGGTGGGGTAAATATTCATTTATCGTAGAAAAGAATTTTGATGCAATTGCCTTATACTCATTCCTTGCAGTTTTATCGCATTCTCAAAATCACTCAGGATGCAGGCAGAAAAGTCTCGAAAATTCATGCTTGACAAATATTTTCATTATCTGTATTATTGATCTAATCGATTAGACCGTTCAGTTTTTCATCTTGTATTCCAATCCTTTATCCAATCAAGGTCTCCGCATATGAAACGTCCAACAATGAAAGATGTAGCCAGAGCCGCAGGGGTATCCGAAGCAACCGTTTCTTACGTAATCAATAATGGCCCCCGACCTGTTCAAAAGGACACCCGCCAAAAGATCCTGACAGCTATCAATGACCTGGGTTATCGACCGCATGCAATTGCGCGCAGCCTCAAAAAAGGAAGCACGCGAACAGTTGGCCTCCTCGTCCAAAGCCTGATCTCCCCTTTTGTTTCAAACCTGGTAAACTCGATCGAGAAAAACCTGGCAAAACATGATTATGGCCTCATCCTTGCCAGCGCACATGAGAATTGTGAACGTGAAGGAAAAATGATCAATACCCTGGCCAGTCAATCCATTGACGGCCTGCTCTACATACCAACCTCCTGCAGCAACGCCAATCTCATCAACCGTCTTTTACAGGAAGGGCTGCCGGTCGTGTTCGTCGACCGAGAAGTGAAAGGCGTACCTGCGGATATCGTTAAAACGGATCACAAAGAAGCTGCCAGAAAAGTAACCCAAGACCTGATCCACAATGGATGCCGGCGTATTCTTTGTATCTCTTTTAGTGATGAGGCATCTTCAGCATTGGAACGCGTGGATGGTTATCTTCAAGCATTGCAAGAAAATGGCATTCCCCCCACCGAGGATTTAATTTACATTTTCCAATATTCTTCAGACGAAAGCGTGGAAAAATCGCTATTAAAGCATATTGAATCAAACGGGATGCCGGATGGAATCTTGACAACAACCGAAAACATTCTGATAGATGTAGCAGATGCGCTGAGGAAAATGAATGTTGCGATCCCGGAACAGGTACAGGTCGCCGGCGGATTTTTTAATTCACCCTGGAACAAACTGCTCACCCCACCACTGCCTGTTGTCAGCCAGAATTACGAAGAAATCTCAAAACGCGCTGTTGAATTCCTTCTGGACCGCATAAACGGCAATACTGAGCCGCCTCGTATCGATTTAATTGAGCCGATTTATTGACCCGCAGGATGCATCCACCATGCAAACCAGAAAATACATCGCTTTCGATATCGGTGCTTCCAATGGACGCTGCATTCTTGGCAGCTATCAAGGCAGCCAGTTAGATCTGGAAATCCTCACCCGTTTTGATAATGGTTATGTCAAAGCACTGGACCATTATTACTGGGACATTTTGAACATCTTCAACCATGTCAAACTCGGTCTATGCAAGGCAGCCAGCGAATACAAAGACAATCTCGTGGGGATTGGGGTGGATACGTGGGGTCTGGACTTTGCGCTGTTTGACAAAGAAGGCAACATCATCAGTAATCCCTACTGTTATCGTGACCCGCACACAGACGGCATGATCGAAGAGGCCTGCAAACATATCTCCCGGCAGGAAATTTTCATGACGACTGGCCTGCAATTCATGCAAATCAATTCCCTGTACCATCTGCTGAAAATGGCAAAGTCGGGATCATCGGCACTTGGCATTGCGCATAAATTCTTGATGATCCCTGACATTATCAATTATTGGTTGACCGGCAGGGGTGTTTGTGAATACACCAATGCTTCAAACACCCAGTTACTGGATGTCAGCGCCAGAAAGTGGGCTTTGCCCATGATCAAGGCATTGGGTATTCCGGAACATATCTTTCCAGACATCCTTGATGCCGGACAAGTACTTGAACAGGTCAAACAGCCCATCCTCATGGAAACCGGCCTTTTGCCACTGCCTGTCATCGCCACAGCCACAGCAGATACCGCAGCGGCTGTGGCTGCCGTGCCAACGAAAATCAAAAATTTTGCCTATCTCAGTTCCGGAACATGGGGATTGCTGGGCGTAGAAACCCCCAAACCAGTTCTGACAGACAAAGTGCAAAAATATAATTTTGGCAATGAGGGAGGGGTGTTTCATACCATCCGTTTGTTAAAAAACATTCCCAACTTATGGCTGCTCCAGGAATGCCGGCGGGGCTGGGCGCTGGAAGGACAAAATCACACCTGGGAAGAATTGATCCTGATGGCTGACAACGCCAAACCATTTCTGGCTTCCATTGATCCCGAACAACCGCAATTCACCATCCCCGAGAATATGTCCAGAACGATCCAGGAAACTTGCCGCGCAACAGGGCAATCCATCCCACAGACCAAAGGAGAGATCATCCGCGTTTGTCTGGAAAGTCTTGCATTCAAATATCGGCACACCATCGATAAACTCACAGATATCCTGGGAACTAAACCGGAAGCTTTCCATATCGTTGGCGGGGGAACCCGCAACAAGATGCTTTGCCAATTCGCAGCAAATGCCTTGAACATGCCTGTCATCGTCGGCCCCGAAGAAGCAACCGCAATTGGCAATATCATGCTGCAAATGATTGCTCTCGGTGACATCAACAGCCATGCGGAAGGCCGGGAGTTGATCCGTTTATCATTCCCAACCGAAGATTTTTTTCCGCAAAGTCCGGGGGTGTGGCAAGAAGAATATCAAAATTTTCTAAAGCACACTGGGGCACAGCCGATCCTGCAGCAACCTTCCTGACTTGATTTTGCCGGAAATGCAGGTCTGAATGCCAGAGTGACACCACACCTGGTACACACATTTCTGATTTTGCAGTATTTTTTGACAGGATTGATAAGAACTCATCCACTGCCATTCACGAACAAACCAATCTAATCACTTAGAAGGAGGCTAACATGACAAACCGAAAGTATTCTGTTTTCCTTGGAAATGTAGGGTCCTGCAATGATCGTTATTGTGCGGCCTATGGCGAAAAATTCTTTATGGATGAATTATTTGATCGGGCCAGGAGCATCCCCCTGCTCACAGCAGTTGATCTGGTAATGACCCAGGAATTCATCCAGAACAAGGCCCGCATCAAGGAAAACCTGAAACGAACCGGATTAAAAGCAGCATCGGTTGCAGTGGACACCTTTGCAAATCCGATCTACCAGAAAGGGAGTTTTTCTTCTGTAGATCCCGGTGTCAGGGCTCAGGCAATTGCTGACGCGAAAGACGCGATCGATTTTGCTGCAGAAATTGATTGCCGTATTCTAACCACCTGGCCGGGACAGGATGGGTTTGATTATATTTTTTCAGCCGACTACATCAAAGAGCGGCAATTGTTCTCGGACGCAATTGCTGAGCTTTGCGCCTACCGTAAAGATATGACCATCACCATGGAATACAAGATCAAAGAGCCGCGCACGCATTCCTATATCAGCACGGTTGGAACAACTCTGTTGATGTGCGAAGCCATTGGCGCAGAAAATCTGGGCATTGCCCTGGATTATGGACACGCTCTCCTGGGATACGAGTCTCCGGCTGAATCTGTCGCCCTTTGCAAAATGTATGGCGATCGTCTAAAGCACATTCACATTAATGATAATTACCGTCTCTGGGATGATGATCTGATTGTCGGCAGTGTACATACCCTCGAATTCCTTGAATTCTTCTACTGGCTGCGCACAACCGGCTATGAAGGTTATATGACAATCGACCAATTCCCCTACCGGGAAAACGGCCGGGACGCAGTCAATGAAAGCGCTCTTTGGCTGGATTTTCTTGAGTCATTGCTCGATAAAGCTGACATGAATGAGATCGCATCTGTTTTGGGCAAACAGGATGCAATTGCCGCCAGTGTACTCATGCGAAAACTGCTTCAGGGTTAATATGAGCATTGAGATATCAGAATCAACCTACAAGGGTATATTCTGTTTGAAGATTGAGAACGAGACAATTTGTGCCACTTTTTTGCCTGCGCAGGGAGCAAAGTTGTGCTCCCTGATATACAAACCAACAGGCAAAGAGTTTATTCTGCAATCTTCTCATGCTGCGTATCCCGAAGCAGAATATGCTCAGGATTATCTGCTGGGTGATTGTGCGGGGGTAGATGAAATGTTCCCCAACATCGATCAGTGCTTCTATGATGCAGAGCCCTGGCTGGGAACCAGACTGCCCGATCACGGAGAGGTATGGGCTCTCCCCTGGAATTACACGATCGGAAAGGATGATATTGAATTCCACACACATGGTGTTCGCCTGCCATACACCTTGTCAAAACGCGTGAGCATAGCGCAGCCCTGCACCTTGAAAGCAGATTACACTGTGCGAAATATGTCGCCCTTCCCAATGGATTATATTTGGGCAGCACATATGATGATCGCCAGCCAGAAAGGCTGCGCCCTGAACTTCCCGGATGGCTTGAAAAAAGCTTATGTCACCATGTCGGACAGCCAATTGATTGGAACGTATGGAGACACTTTCGAATATCCACTGGTTCACAAACAGGATGACACGGTCTATGATGTCCGAATTCATCGAGGCCCGGAAGCCAATGATTATCAGAAATTCTATTTTGCCGACCCATTGCCTGAAGGTTGGGGAGAAATTCTTTACCCGGATGGCCACAGGCTGCGGGTTGAATTTCCGAAAGAAGAAGTTCCTTACATTGGCGCAATTCAGGCAGAGGGGGGAGAATTGAACATCCGCTGTTTGTTCCTGGAACCTTGCACAGGCGCCTTTGACCGGCCGGATATTGCAAAACTGCATGGAATGAACAGCGTGCTGCCTCCCAACAGTGAATCCGGGTGGTATTTGAATATCAAAGTAGACAAAGGAAATACTTAATGATCGACATTCAATCAAAGTTTGCAAATGAAATCAATGAACTTGTTAAAGCCTGCCACAGATTGGCAGAAATCGGGTATGTAACTTCAGCGGGCGGCAATTTGTCACTGCGGGTTGACGAAGATTTGATCCTGATCACACCAACCAAGACACCAAAGCGCACCATGGTTTTTAATGATATTTGCGCAGTGAATTTGAACGGCGATACGGTTTTTGCGCCTGGTAAAAAGAAACCCACAGGTGAAACGCCTTTTCATGTCCGCATCATGCGAAAACGACCCGATGTCAAAGCAATCGTTCACGCCCACCCGCCAATATTGACAGGGTTTGCAATTGCGAATTCCGATTTGCTGTCAAAACCCTTTCTTCCAGAGCCTGTCCTTGAAGTTGGGCCAATGTTGATGGTTCCCTATGAAACCCCAATCACCGAAGCACTATCCATCCAGTTTGACCAGGTCATCGATCAGTCAAATGGCTTCTTGATGGAAAACCACGGGGCGCTGATCTGCAGCCTCAACAGCATTTTTGAAGCTGTTGAATTAATGCAAATGGTGGAATGTATGGCCCATTCTGTGGTGGTATCCTTGCAGCTCGGAAATTGCAAAACCATTACACAAAAATTCATTAAGGATTTGGACCAGGTGATCGAAACCCGCAATCTTGCCATAGCGGGAGCCGTTGGAAAATTTCGCTCACTGACAGAACTTTTTAATATGGATGATAAAGCCAATGTCAATTGATCCTCGTATCTCTCTGGCAATCGATAATTGTTTTGCGTCCAAACGCTGGACCAGACCAGTCGATTGGATGTCGTTAATCAGGGATATGGGTCTTACCCTCGTCGAGGCAAGCGCGGATACTGAATGTGACCCCCTCTATATGGGCGATGAATATACTGCAGACTGGATTTCTGAGGTCAAAAAACAATCTGAAAAACTTGGGGTTAAGGTCGCCAATCTCTATTCCGGTCATGGCACATATGCCACCCTGGGGCTTGTCCATACAGATGAGCGGGTACGACTAAGATTCCGTGATAAATGGTTCAAGAAGCAGGCAGATACTGCCAGACAGCTGGATGCAGGTCTGGGCTTTTTTGCCCATGGCATTCATGAACCGGCATTACAAAACCCCGAAGAATACCAGAATGACTTGAATATTCTGTTTTCCGAGCTGGCAGAACTGGCTGCATACGCAAAAATAATTGGTCTTTCTTCAATGGGGATTGAACAAATGTATTCACCTCACCAGCCCCCATGGACCATTCAAGGCTCCAAAACATTGCTGAAATCCGTGACACAAGAAGCGGCTGCGCCATTCTATTTGACCCTGGATGTCGGCCACATGAATGGACAGCAGTATTTCCAAAAACCATCCATCGAACAGATAGAAACATGGATCGAATGTAAAGCGGCTGCCAAGCCTTGCAAACGCGTCTGGGTAGGCCCCAGAAAAGCCATGGACATTTTTAATCAGGCAGTAAATGGCAGCATTTCCAAAAAACAGGCAATTGAACAGATCCAGGAACAATGGGAAGGATATGATTACCTGTTTGCCTCCCCTGAAGATGGCAGTGTACATGCATGGCTGCGAGAATTGGCAGGTTATTCGCCCATCATTCATTTGCAGCAAAGCGACGGAAAATCATCTCCGCATTGGCCGTTCTCTCCAGAATATAATACAAACGGCATCATTCGCGCAGGGGAAGTCCTGCAAAGCATTGCTCAATCGTATGAAAAAGAGGATCAGGATGGCTTCCCACCCCAATACCCGGAAATTATGCTCACCCTGGAACCTTTCATCAGCACTGCTGGCAATATTTATGATGCTGTAGAAGAAATAGAGAAATCAATCCTGTATTGGAGACAATACATTCCCAAGGATGGAATGAGACTCAGCGAAATCCTCTCTGTCCTGCCTGAAGGGAAACATTCTGGTCATTAAGAAATCAATACCTGAAATACTGGTCGTTCCCAATTTATAATGAAGAACGCAGGAGCAGGGCATATTAACGAAATGGTCGGAATCGTTTGAAAAATCACGACTTGAATGTATGTCTATACGCATAGGTCGTCCAGCCAATTTATGGAGGTCGTATGAATTCAACACCTGAAACCGGAATGCCCGCGGGAGAGATACCTGCTAAAATGCGTGCGCTTGTTCTTGACGGCGCAGGCTGGGAACATCTGGCGATACGCCAGGTGCCTGTACCCCGGCCTGGCGCCAATGAGCTGCTTGCCCGGGTTGATTGCGCCGGCATTTGCACATCCTTGCTGAAGCTGATTGACCAGGGCGGAGCCCACCCCCTGATGTATGGCCGCGACCTTTCCTCCTACCCGGCCATCCTTGGAGATGAGGGTTCATTAACCCTGGTTCAGGTTGGAGAAGCGCTGAACGCAAAATATTCTCCTGGTGAGCGCTATGTGCTCCAGCCAGCCATTGACCATGCCCCAATCCGAAATCTCGACCGATATGCCAATGGCGGTTTCGGCGTGCACAAGGTTGCTGCTGGCTACACTTTACCAGGACATCTGGCAGAATACATGCTGATCACCGAAGAAGCTCTGGCGGCGGAATGCCTGCTGCGGATACCCGACCAGGCAATGCCTTATGCCCATGCGGCTTTGACCGAACCACTCTCCTGTTGTGTTTCTGCCCAGGATCATCATGTACACCTCTGGCATGATGATCCGCTTGCCCCGCGGTCCGTCCTCAAAGGGATCAAACCGGACGGCGTAATGGTCGTGATTGGCGCCGGGATCATGGGGCGCATGCACGTGGACATTGGCCTAAGCTATCGTCCGCGTGTTATCGTGGTATGCGACCTAATCAGTGACCGGCTTGAATATGTCGAGCATCTGTTCCGCACCCGTGCAGAAAAAGCAGGGATTGCGCTGCGACTGGTACAAACCGGCCAGGAAAACCTGGCCAATGTGATATCGGAACTGACCAGCGGAAATGGCGCCGATGACGTCGTCGTGGCTGTTGGATCTGCCAAAGCGATCAGCATGTCCCAGGAAATTGTCGGGCGCGGCGGGGTGTTGAATTTGTTCGGCGGTTTGCCGCGCGGCCAGGAACTCATCCCTCTGGACACCCTGGCCATTCATTATCGCGAAATGAACGTCACCGGTTCATCTGGCGGCTATCCGTGGGACATGGCCCGCTCTCTGGAATTGATTGCCTCCGGCATGATCGAACCCTCCGCCCATATCACCCGGATTGGTGATCTTGAGCATGCCCCGGATTTCTTAAAGATGATCAAAGCGCAAACCATTGACGGCAAGGCGGTCGTCTATCCGCACCGCAAGACCAGGGAAATTTTGTCAGTCCTTCGCTGGGATGCAGCAGATGAGCAGTCCTACCTGGCAGAAGATGGGGTTGCTAAATGATCGCGACTGAAAAGGAAAGGATTTTTCTTGGTTTTGGACTCGGAGCAATCCAGACAGGTCTCTTCCTTTACGAAGCGCAATCCTCAGGGCTCTTTGACCGGCTGGTGGTAGCGGAGGTCGTTCCGGAGACTGTTCGCCGGGTGCGTCAAAATAATGGCCTTGTGAACATCAATATTGCTCACCCCGACCATATCGAATCTGTACAGGTTGGACCTGTTGAAATTTATCATCCCGGGGTGGAAGCCGACCGTCAAGCTTTGGTGGATTTGGTGGCCGCCGCACGGGAAATCGCCACAGCGGTACCCGGTGTCTCCTTCTACTGCAATTCCTCCGGCCCGGAGACCATCAGCCGAATACTGGCGGCTGGCCTGCGAACCAAAGCCAGACAGGACGGGCCGCAGGCTGTCATCTATACCGCCGAGAATCATAACCACGCGGCCGAAATTCTGCAAAAACACATCATGGCAGAAATCCCTCTTGCAGAACAGGATTCTGTCAAGCAGCTGGTGTGTATTGTCAACACCGTGATTGGAAAAATGAGCGGGGTGATCAACGATCCATCCGAGATGCAAGCCTTGAATTTGGTGCCGATGATGCCCGGGATCGAGCGGGCCTTCCTGGTGGAATCTTTTAACCGCATCCTGATTTCGCGCATCCGCTTTGAAGAACCAGGTTTCCAACGCGGCATCACTTCCTTTATTGAAAAGGATGATCTTTTGCCATTTGAAGAAGCCAAATTGTTTGGCCATAACGCCACTCATGCGCTGGGTGGCTATCTCGGCGCTCTTTTGGGCGCCAAACAAGTGGCAGACCTCCCTGCAATTGAGGGCATGATGGCCTTCCTGCGCCGGGCCTTTATTGAAGAATCCGGGGCCAGTCTCATCCATCGATACCAGGGCATTGACCCGCTTTTTACACCCGCAGGGTATGCCGAGTACGCTGATGACCTGCTCAAGCGAATGATCAACCCTTTTCTGGCCGATCAAATTGAGCGCGTGAGCCGAGATTTGGATCGCAAACTGGGATGGGATGACCGCCTGGCAGGCACCATGCGACTGGGATTTGCAGAAGGTGTGCAGCCTGCTCGTTATGCATTGGGTGCAGCAGCCGCACTGGCAGCTCTTGATCCTGCTTATCTGCACGCTTCCAAGGATCCAAGCGAACGGTTGATGGCTTTGTGGAAGCAGAGTCCCTCAGACCCCCAGGTCATTGCTGTACTGGCTCTCATCATGGAAATGCTGGACCGATTGCGCCACTGGCACGCCACCCATGCGGGAGACCCCCAGGAATTATTCAAGGGCTTGTAAGAGTTTCAGGCACATGAGCCTGAGACTGGTCCCCTCAACGACCCGGGAATAAACCAACCCCCGCTTTGAATCGAAAAGAACGCCAGCAAGCAAGAGACAAAAATACCTCTATATAGATCATCTGGCCTTCTATTTCAAACACAGAAGGCCAAATTTTCAAACGGGAAAAAGCGGAAGCTTAAACCGCCAAAATCAGGTAGGGTTCTTCCACCAATTCCTTGATGTATTGCAAGAAGCGGGCGGCTGGTGCGCCATCGACCAGGCGATGGTCAAATACCAGGCTCAATGTCCACATCTGGCGAATGACCACCTCATTGCCGCGCGCCACCGGTTTGGCCATGATCCGGCCCACACCCAAAATGGCACACTCAGGCAGATTGATGACCGGGGTGAATGCATCAATATCAAATGCACCCAGGCTTGTGATGGTAAAGGTTCCACCGCTCAGATCTTCAGGCAAAGATCGGCCATTACGGGCGCGATCCACCAGTTGGCGAAAGTTAGCACCAAATTGGCGGATGCTTTGCTGGTCAACATCCCGCACCACCGGAACCAGCAAGCCGCGCTCAGTATCCACTGCCATGCCGATATTAACATGACCCAGAATTTCAATTGCATCTGCCGCCAGACGAGCGTTCATATACGGGAATTGGCGCAAGGCTTTGGCCACAATCACCGCCAGAATATCATTGTATCCGGGAGCGAAGCCCCAACTGTCACCAACCTTTGCTTTCAAACGTTCGCGCATCGCCACCAGTTCAGTGGCATCGATCTCCATCATCAAAGTAACCCGGGCGGAGGTATGCACACTGACCGCCATCCGCTCGGCGATCACTGCCCGCACACCTTTCAATGGAATTGTTTCAACCACTTCTGCCGTTGGCAGGCCAGCTGCAGGTGACATTGCATAACCGGCTGCCGCAGGCTGAATGGAACGCGCCACATCGTCTTTGGTGATCTTGCCCCCCGGCCCATTGCCGCTCACCGAGCGCAAATCAACTCCCTCGTTGGCAGCCATGCGTTGGGCAACCGGCGTTGCCCTGGGCAATTGCGCAAGGTATTCAATCACATCCCGCTCAACCACCCGTACACCTTCGCCACCAGTGGGATTCACAAGACTCACATCAACATTGTTTTCACGCGCCATTTTTCGGGCGCGGGGCGAGGCAAACACCTCCGGATGTTCTGCCACCGCGGCAGCGGGGACAGAAGCCGCCGCAACCTGCAACGCAATGGCTGGTTTTTCCTCAACCGCAGCTTGAGCTGTAGTTGAGGTGGCAGCTTCTTGCGTTGCGGCAATTGCAAACTTCTCATCTTCTTTGCCAATCACGGCAACCACAGCCAGGACGGGAACAACATCACCCTCCTGATACGGGCCGATGTGCAGCCAACCCTTTGCCGCAGCTTCCACAGCGAAGACAGCCTTGTCCGTTTCCACTTCCAGGATTTCCTGCCCCTGGGAAACCTTTATGCCGTCCTCAACCAGCCATTTGACCAGGGTGACTTGCTCCACTGTTTGGCCAAGTTTTGGAATGAACACTTCAGTCGTCATTAGCGGACCACCTTTCGACAGGCCTCCACAATTCGGGTGAGATTGGGAATTGCCTGGTCTTCCAAGATCTCGGCGCGCGGCACAGGTACATTGCGAGAAGCAACCCGAACCATTGGGGCGTCCAGGTAATCAAATGCCATCTCATTCACCTGCATCATCACTTCGTTAATAAAACCGGTGTTTTCATAAGCCTCACTGACACAAACCAGACGGCCGGTCTTCTTAACCGAATTGACGATCGTGTTGATGTCCAGTGGATTTAACGTTCTCAGGTCAATCACTTCAACGTCAATGCTTTCCCTGGCCAACAAGTCGCTGGCTTCAAGAGAACGGTGCACCATGCGGGAATACGTAACCAGAGTAATATCCTTGCCTTCCCGCTTGATATCAGCAACCCCAAACGGAATAATGTAGTCCTCTTCCGGGACAGGGCCTTTTTCTTTATAAAGCATCTTGTGTTCAATGAACATGACCGGATTGTCATCCCGGATGGCGGCTTTGAGCAGTCCTTTGGCATCATACGCGGTGGATGGCATCACCACATAAACCCCGGGGAAATGGGTCCACAAACTTTCCAGGCTTTGCGAGTGATGGGCGGCAATGGCGCGTCCGGCGCCGCCTTCGGTTCGCACCACCATGGGCACCGCGGTCTTTCCGCCAAACATATAGCGATTCTTGCCGCCCTGGTTTGCCACCTGATCCATGGCAAGCGGGGTGAAATCCACATACATGATTTCCGCAACCGGGCGCATGCCTGCCATGGCTGCACCCACAGCAGCGCCGCCAATGGTAGCTTCTGAAATCGGTGTGTCAATGACCCGCCACTCGCCGAATTCTTTCATCAGGTCACGGGTAGCCCCATAAGCCCCGCCATACAATCCCACATCTTCACCCATGATAAATACTTTCGCATCCCGCTGCATTTCTTCCCGCTGGGCTTCCACCAATGCCTGGGCATAACTGATCTGGCGTACATTCGGGTCAGTCTTGATCAACTGACGCAGGCGCCGGTCAGTTTCAAAATCCGCCGCAGTGAACCTGGAAGGTGCGAAAACATCGGTATCCACTTCTGTGGCCTGTGGTTCGGCAGATGCATTGCTGAACGCCATTGCATTGTCCAGTTTTTGTTCCACCCCGCTTTCAAGGTCTTCGAACTCGGTCTCAGTGATCATTTTCACCGATTCCAGGTTTTCTTTCATCACAGTAATTGGATCGCGTCCCTTCCAATAGGCTTCTTCTTCCTTGGTTCGGTAAGCGCGCGGATCGGAATGGGAATGGCCGAAATAGCGATAGGTTTTTGCTTCAACCAGTGAAGGCCCTTCTCCCTTGCGGGCACGCGCAACAGCTTTGGCAACCGCCCCGCGCACTTCGAGAACGCTCATCCCATCCACTACTTCACCCGGGATGTTGTAAGCAGCGGCGCGGCTGCCCACGTCCGGCAAGGCACTTACTTTGGCAAACGGAACTGACATGCCATACAGGTTGTTTTCAACCACAAACACAACAGGCAAATCCCAGATGCTGGCCATATTCAATGCTTCATGGAAGTTGCCAGTATTGGATGCGCCATCCCCAAAAAAGCACAGCACGACCCGACCGGTGTTTTGCAGCTTCTGGGCCAGGGCTGCCCCTACGGCCACCGGGATATTGCCACCCACAATGCCGGTCGCGCCCAGATTTCCATGCTCCACATCCGCAATGTGCATGGAGCCGCCTTTTCCTTTGCAGTAGCCGCCGGATTTTCCCAGGACTTCGGCCATCATCCGATTGTAATGCTGCTGTTTGTCTTCCGAGGTGCTTGCAGCCCGGTCACCATGAGCATGCGCATGCCCATGCCCGCGGTGGGTGCTTGTAATCAAATCATCCGGTTCCAGGGCAGAAATGGCGCCAACCGCTACTGCCTCTTCCCCGGCATACAAATGCGAAGCCCCTTTCAATTCCGCCTTGTTGAGCAGATTGGCAATGTTGTTTTCCAACGCGCGAATTTCCATGGTCTGTCGCAAACAGGTTATTAACTCTTCCTTGGTTAATTCCTGTTCTTCAATCAATGCAGAAATTCTTACTTGATCTTGTTTGGCTGTCATGCGCATACCCTTCCTTTACAATATTGGATTTTTATTCAATAATTCAGTTCATTCCCTGAACTGGAAAAATCTGTTTTTGTTTCATCGCATTTTTGATGGTCAATCGATCCGGGATCGACAAATTTTGCACTGGCTTATGATGCCGATCTGGTTTAACCCAGCAAGGCCTTTGCGGTTGCATCATCGGTTACCAGCACTTTAATGATCTTCGTTTTCAAAACCGCCTTGATGGCGGCCACCTTTTCCATTCCGGCAGCAACCGCAATCACTCTGGGAATAGCCTTGTATTGGGACAGCTCCAGGCCAACCACCCTTTCCCTGATGCCGGTATCAATTGGCTCGCCGTCTGCATTGAAGAATTGCAGCCCGATTTCCCCCACAGCACCTTTGGCGATCAACTCGTCCAGCTCTTTTTGATCCAGAATATCGAAGCGGGAAATGGAAGAAGCCGGGTCTGGCACGCCGATGCCCATCACAGCAAGCTGAGCCTTGGCTGCCACCGCCAAAGTCTGTTTGATCTGCGGGTCTTGCAGCAACGCATCCCGAACAGCCTTGCTTTCAACAACACCTGGGGATGACAGGAAAAACAGTTTCGCATTGAAGGTCTGCGCAATGCGTCTGGAAAGATCAACGCCATTGATCCTTGAATCTGGCTGGCTCAATCCGCCCAGGGATTGTACGACTCGAAGATTTGGCCAATTTCTTTGCGGCAGCGCATCAACAATCGCCAGGACAGTTCTTCCCCAGGTGACTGCCAGGGTCTCCTCTCCCTGTATGCTTCTGGTCAAACATTCTGCAGCAGCAACCCCTAATGCCCTCAGGATTTCTTGCTGCCCATCCATTTCATCTGTACTGATGACAATGGCTTCATTAACCCCATACTTCTTTTCGATCTCATGCTCCAGTTGATCATTTAAGGGATTGCCTGGAGAAAGAATGATCTGGACGATCTTAAGATCCCTCGCCTGCTTCAGTTTACGGGACACATTGATCCGCGATAATCCCAGGCGCAGGCCGATCTGTTTTTGGCTCAGGCCATCTTCATAATAAGCTTTGGCAATTTTATACAACAAACGACGGGAATTGATATCAGGCATTGTCTTCAGCCTCTTGAATTTTGATGGCCTGTTTTTTCTCTTTGATACCCAATGGCAATGCGAAAACAAATAACGCTTTCATAAACCTAGCTTAACAGATTCGGGAAAAAGAATCAAGTGGTCAGGCATGATCATATGATCAATAATCCGGATCGAAAATCGCACAGCAGGAATCTGTCAATCACTTTTTCATTCCCATCCCCGGAACCAAAGCATATAAACAACTTAAATTCAGGGTAACAACTCAGCTTCTCGAAGTGATGTCGCTGGAGGAGCATGTTTTTGCAAAGTGGCCACAAAGCGCCTAAAACGGGAAGGAAATCCGATCAAAACCTGGCAGCCGGTTTCCAGTACTTTGCAGTTTTTCTTGTCAAAAACAAAACACCATACACTTCAACAAATTCAGCGTACGGTGTTTCCAAAAAACTTAGGCATGATGAATTGCAAGCCAAATTGCCGCCATTCCCTGCGCAATCGAGCGGCTCACCCGATGGGTAGTCAAGAGATCGTATCAGCCGCCATCAACAGCTGATACGATCTGCACCTCGTCCTTTTCATCCACAACTGCTGAATACAAGTCCACCAGCCTGCCGTTCACTGCCGCCAGGTAAACTTCTGCCAGCGGCATGTCCAGACTGGTGAGAATGTCTGCCAGCAATACGGGTTCTTTGAGCCGTATTTCCAGCGGACTTTTCCGCCCGGGCAGATAATAGCTCAAATGTCCGCCAGCGGAAAGTTTCATCTCATTCTTCCGGAAGCATCCCGGCCGCCCAGCCCAAGGAAAGCGACTCCAGCCGCTCCAGGGTGGGGCGCCCGGTTTCCCGCTGCCAGCCCTTCATCTCGTACAGGTTGCTCAACGCCTCTTCAAATTCCGCACGCGGCATGCCGATGCCAGTCAGCGGTCCGTTTTCCAGACCCTGGAACATGCGTTCCGGCAGGGTGTCATCCTTGCGGGTGAAACCTTCGCGCATATTGAAGATGCGCGCCATATTCGTGGCACGTTCCCCGATCCGCAGCAGGTCCTCAATACTCAGCCCCCAGCCGGTAGCCGCATTGACCGAAGCCAGCACATCATCCGGGTGAATGAAGGAACGCGGCGCCGGGCCGAAGAAACAATAACCGACCACTTTTTCAAAGCTGCCCCAGCGTTCCAAAATGTAGAAATGGTGCATTTTTTCAACGCTCAAGCTCAGCGGCGGTTGGGCTGTCGTTATCCCCAACGGCAAGGCGGCTTTAAACTGAATGGTATCGGCATTCGCCATGGTCGGGTCATGAGCCACCACCAGATGATCCGCACCGATTTCTGAAATGGCGTAGCCCATCCCCACGTTGTACTTGCCGCGCGGCTCGTGCATGGCAAACTCCTGACCCTTGACCTGAATGGCAAAGAACTTGGCATCCCCGCCAATCTTTTCGGCTGCCAACTTGCTGCCTTCAGCCAGCAGGTCACCAAAGCCTTCACGATGGGCAATCTTTTCGATCATCGTCAACATGGCTTCCGCATTGCCAAAGCGCAGGTCGAGGCCGTCGGTGTCCTCCAGGCCGATCAAACCATGCTCAAAACATTCCATGGCAAACGCAATTGTCGCCCCGGTGGAAATGGTGTCCAGCATATAGGCGTTGCACAATTCATTGGCTTTGGCAATCACCTGCAAATCACCCACCCCGCAGTTTGGGCCAAAGGCACCCACGGTTTCATACTCCGGACCGCCGTATGGCGAAGTTTCGCCGTCCATGCGGACTTCGCGTTTACAGCGCACCGCACAGGCATAACAACTACGCCGGGCGGTCAACAATTCTTTTTCATAAGCTTCCCAGCGCACCTCATCCACCATCTCAAACGCCCCCTGGCGGAAGTTACGTGTCGGCAGGATGCCGGCCGTGTTGAGCGGTCCCACAATACCTGGTGTACCCTTCTCCTGCAAATCCCAACTGGCGGGGTGGTTCCGCACCTGTTTGGCCAGCTTGCGGCCGACTGCGGAAAGAGCTTCCGGGTCATGGGCCAGATCCTGGTAGCGCTGGCTGCCGCGCACCGCAATCGCCCGCAAATTCTTGGAGCCCATCACCGCCCCCAGACCGTTACGTCCATTGAAATGGCGCAGGTCATTGGTCAGACCGGCAAACCGCACCAGGTTCTCACCGGCAATGCCCGTCTGCAGCACGCGGATCTTTTCATCCCCCAGCTCGGTGCGAATGGTTTCCTGAACCTCAAGTGTGGTACGACCCCACAGATGAGCTGCCGGGCGCAGCTCAACCTGCCCATCCTTGATCCACAGGTACACCGGTTCGGCTGCCCGCCCCTTGATAACAATCGCCTCAAACCCGGCCATTTTCAATTCCGGGCCCCAGTATCCGGCAGCTTCCGATTCGCCATACCCGGTGGTCAATGGCGAGCGCGCCGAGACCACATAGCGCGTAGCTGTCGAGACCGGCGCACCGGTCAACAATCCATTGGCAAACACCATCACGTTGTCCGGGGAAAAAGGATCCGTGTGTGGCGGAAGTTCGTTCAACAGGATATACCCGGCCAAAGCCTTGCCGCCAGGGTAAAGGCGATAAAACGCTTCCGAAAGCTCTTCAACTTCCACGGAAGATGTGCTCAGGTTAATCCGCAAGATGCTTGCAGTACTGCCGTAAGACATGGTTCACCTCCATCATTTTGAAACAACTGCTGCTAATTGATCTCCAATGCCAATGGGCATGGCACTTCACAGCCCATTTCCGGTATTGGCACCGAAAGATTCGGCCAATTCGGGGTTGGGGTTAATATTTCATTGTCCGGCGTTCCAATCAGGATGGTATCTTCCATCTTTGCCCCGGCGATGCTTGGGTTCCAGGCATATGCCTGCCCCGCAGCAATGGACTCCTGCGAGCCCGGCAGTGCCAAATATTCACGCGGCTCATAACCCGCCGCCCCGCCCTGATGATGGAAACGCCACTCGTCAGGAAAGCCAGCCGCAGCATACGCTTGCTGACCGAACTTGAATATCTCGGCCAGTGATCTTCCCGGCCGGCTGCGGGCGATCATGACTGCATTCACACTGGCAGCCGCCCGAATACGTTCCTGTACATCCGCTGGAATCTCACCGAAGTGGATCAGCCGGGTGATCGAGCACACCAGGCCATATTTGCGCCCACTCAATACCAGCATAGCATATTTTTCAAGTTTTTTGTCTGTGGGCAGTGGATGGCGATACTGGTAAATGCGCTCATCCGTGGCAATCAAATTGACAATTGGTTGTACGCCGCGTTTTTGGGATTCACTTCCCAGCAGCCCTGCTATTTCCATCTCGCTCATGCCGGGGCGCACTTGCATTGCCGCCGCCGTCATCGCCTGGGCACACAACAGTCCCACCTGTCGAAATCGCTCCTGCTCAGCCGATGTCAAATTTGCCCGCAGCCGGGACATTTCGGCGCCGATCTCTTTCGCCCCGCCAAAAGGCACGTCTGCAATCAACCGCAGCCCGGCGGCAAGCTTTTCCAATTCCGCCAGCGGGCTGGTCCAATGTGCAACCCGAAATTCCCAGCCCTGCTC
>JAGVAB010000017.1 GCA_020060485.1 Anaerolineales bacterium | reverse complement strand
GCTCATACGTTGTGCATTTACATCAATCGCTTGTTGGGTAAGCCAAATTTCCTTCAGATCAAAGCTCTGGCTTTTCCTAACTAGCATAAGACCCTAGTAATGATTTACACCTAAACCAGATGCCGCTTTCTCTAGTACTTCTTCTAAGGAAGGATTGTTCTCTTGATCCCAGGTTGTTATTTTCCATCTTGTTTTTGAAAGGCATCCTTTGTATTGGTTATTGATACTCTCTGTCGGCATAACATACTCGAATAAAAAGCCGTCCTCAGGATAATACAACACCAAACTGATTTGACTCCAGGAGGCTCCTGGTTCAGGCATATCACTATCATGCCAAGCCCAGACAAATATATCTCCGGGTTGACCATAATCCATCATTACTTGGGATAAAGAAAACATTTCTACATTGTCATTGAAATTTGAATTGTCAAATACACAATGATTATACACATTCGATACACATGCATTAAAAGCAAGATATTCCACAATGTTATCCTGGAAATACGCTTGCAGTTGGTATCTTTCTTGAGGAATTAGCCATGTGATTCTTGTTACATCATCATCTTCTCTATAGAGTACCGTGAATTCTGACGCTGAATGATTTCCTATTGTTGTTCCAAATTTCTGGAGCGTTTCTTTGGAAGAGTAGCCAGGTGTAATGCCAAAGACGCAAGGAAATTCACACGCTGGATTTTCAGTTAACAATTCCCAAAATAGTTTTTTTGATTGATCTATTGACAAAGTAGGAATTATTGTGGGAGTGATGGTAAGGGTTTGTGTACTGGAAGGCCGAATGGTAGGAGATGGTTGTTGCATCGGCAAAGTAGAAACTACATTCATAGTTAAGGTAGACTCAGAACTAAATGATGAATGATTTAATCCAGTGCAGCCTATAAGAATAATGAAGAATAAGATTGTGACTATCCCGAATTTAAAGAATCGATTTCTCATAGTACAACCCCTTAATCAACTAATGGTAATCCTAGTAAACCTAACCATATTGGCATATTGGTATCCATGAAATCCATTCGGGCTCGGCCATCTTTTCCAAAATTACCATAAACCCATCCAGGACCCATATTTGCGAATTCTTCGTTTTGGTGAATCGGAGAAATTAGCTCTCCATAATTTGTCTGCGAAAGGTGGGGGTTCTGCAAAACCTTGATAATATAGTAGATCAGCTAATAAAGTGTTCATATCCACCTGCTTAAACGCAAGTTCGGGTTAGGCGGGCAAAGTCAATAAATTGCTCAATCCTAACGAAGGTTTGGATGGACGACGACAGTAAGCAATCAAGCTGCATAGTAGGGTGGTTGCCAACCCACCATTACGCTGCAAGGGCGGCGGGGGAGTCTCGGTGGCTGAGGCCGTGCTGTCCCCTCCTGCCGCCGCGGGGCCGCCAGCATCTTGTACCCGCCCTCCAGCCTGCCGACATTTTTTATTTTATCTTCGCCCCCACAATCCCTCTTTCCCTTAGCATCTTCACCACCGCCGCCACACATTCCTCCAGAGACTGCTCGCTCGTGTTCAGCACCAGTTCCGGGGCCAGCGGCGGCTCGTAGGGCGAGCTGATCCCGGTGAATTCGGGGATCTCGCCCGCCTGGGCCTTGCGGTACAGTCCCTTGGGGTCGCGGCGGACGCACTCCTCCAGCGGGCAGTTAACATACACTTCCAGGAAATTGCCCGCCCCCAGCAGATCACGCACCGCCTGGCGGTCGGCGTTCAGCGGGCTGATGAAAGCCGTCAGCACGATCAGGCCGGCATCATGCAGCAAACGCGCCACCTCGCCGATGCGGCGGATGTTCTCGGTGCGGTCGGCCAGAGAGAAGCCCAGATCGCGGTTGAGGCCGGTGCGGATATTGTCACCGTCCAGCAGGTAGGTGTGGGCATGGTACTGCCGGTTCAGGGTCAGGTCAACCGCGTTGGCGATGGTCGATTTGCCGCTGCCCGAAAGGCCGGTGAACCACAGCACGGCTGGCTGGTGACCTTTGATGGCGCTGCGCTCCTGCGGAGTGATGGAGGTCTGATGGGGAAGAATGTTTTTTGTCATCAATTTATAAAATCCGCACACTGAGCTTGTCGAAGTGTACATTGCAGAATCTGAATGGATCCCGGCAATTAATCCAGGTTTTTTGTCTGCCAGGGGAAGATGGGCTGCAACAGGCTGCGCCGCGAATCACGGCCAAAATGCGAGCCGGGCGTGCCGGTGTCCATCACCGAGAAGCGCAGTGCATCCAGGCGTTCGTAAGCCACCACGGCAAAACCGTCGGCGATCCAGACGCGCACCATATATTCTCCGGGGTTGAGGAGCCGGGCCGGGATGACCACTTCACCTTCATAGATGCCGGGTTTGCGGTCTTCCAGCATGCCGATATCGGCATCATGGTCGGCCGTGGTCAAGACGCTCACGCCCATCGAGGTCAACAATTCAATGCCCACATAGCAGCCACGCACCGGCTCGTTGATCTCGTATTTCAGGCGCACCGAAACCGGTTCATCATAACCATACTGGGCAACGGTTGCGCCCTGCTGGTTGGCAACGCGCACCTCCAGCAGGTTCATCGGCTTTTGCGGGTTGGAAGGCTGGGAATACTGGGCAGCCCCGGCAATGCCTTCCTGCATATATTTGTTGATCACCGCTTCGGTTGTCCCGATGGCGGAAACTTCGCCCTGGCGCAGCAGAATGGCGCGGTTGCACAGGCGATGGATGGAGCCCATGTTGTGGCTCACAAACAATACCGTGCGCCCGCCAGTGGAAACATCTTCCATTTTTTCGAGGCATTTGCGCTGGAAGGCAAAATCACCCACTGCCAGCACCTCGTCCACCACCAGGATCTCGGGCTCCAGATGGGCGGCCACGGCAAAGGCCAGGCGCACATACATGCCGCTGGAATACCGTTTGACCGGGGTATCGATGAACTTGCCGATCTCGGAAAACTCGACAATCTCGTCAAATTTCTTTTCGATCTCGGGATATTTCATACCCAGGATGGTGCCATTCAGGAAAATGTTCTCGCGGCCGGTCAGTTCGGGGTGAAAGCCGGTGCCCACTTCCAGCAGGCTGGCTACCTTGCCCCGGATCTTGATCTGCCCCTGGGTGGGGGCGGTGATCTTTGAGAAGATCTTCAACAGGGTGGACTTGCCTGCGCCATTGAAGCCGATGATGCCGATGCGCTCGCCTTCCTCAACCTCAAAGCTGACGTCTTTCAATGCCCAGATACCGCTTTCTTCGCTTTGGGTGCGCCCGTAGGGGTCCGGCTTGCCAGTAACACGATTCCACAGAACAAGGACATCGTCGCGGAAGGTGCGCCGGTCGACCAAACCGAGGCGGTAGTATTTGCGGAGATTCTCAACTGAAATGACTTTACCCATGATCTCCGCCTATACCGTATCCAGAAAAGTGCTTTCCATACTGCGGAACCAGAACACGCCGATCAGCAGGAAAACAAAAGATACCGCAAATGAATACGCCAGCATGCCCAGGTCCAGCACACCCTGTCCCAGGAAACCGTAGCGGAAAGTTTCGATGATTGCCGTTACCGGGTTAAGCTTGAAGTAGATCTTGAGATGCTCAGGTACATTGGAAAGCGGGTAGACCACCGGGGTGATGTAGGTGACCAGCGTGGTAAAGAAGGTCACCAGCCGGCCCAGGTCGCGGTAGCGGGCGGTCATGGCCGAAGTGATCAAACCCGGGCCGAGGCCGATAAAGACGGCCATCAGCAGCAATAAAGGCAGAGACAAGGCCCATAAATTGGGCTGGATGTCTGCGCCCTGGGTGATGAAATAGATCAGGAATCCTATGAAGAGGAAGAACTGCACGGCAACATTGATCAGGTAGATCAACACTTTGGCGAGGGGCACTGTCAGGCGCGGAAAATACACCTTGCCAAAGATGGATGCATTCTCACCGAAAATGTTGGATGTGTTAATGAAGCAGGCTGAAAAGATGTTGAACATGAAGGTGCCCGACATGTAGAACAGGAAGGGCGGCAGGCCGTCGGTGGGCAGGGAGATGACGTTGCTATAAAAGAAAGTGCTGGCGATGGCTGACAGAATGGGCGGGAATACGAACCAGAAATAGCCCAGAATGGTCTGCTTGTAGGCTGAAACGAAGTCGCGGCGCACAAACAGCCAGACCAACTGACGGTAATCCCACAATTCTTTAAGGCGCAAGTGATACCACTTCTCACGCGGGGTGATGATGGTGGTCCACCACTGCGTTTCTTGTGATTGGTCCTGCATGTCTACATCTTGCTTACGTGTCATAACACCTTTTCAGGAGGAATGAAGTCCAACCATTATACCTTTAACACTCGTGCCCTGAGCTTGTCGAAGGGTAGGGAGTGCACTAAAAGTATGTAGAGAATCACGCCCTGACTGCTGTCGTAGAGGAGGGTTTCACCCGACGTGGCAATCTCCAAGCCGTGATGGGGATTGCCACAGTCGCTCACCTGCCCCACCGCAGGTGCGGGTCGCTCCTGCGCAACGACAAAATCTACAACATTTTAGTGCTCCCCGGTACGGAACCGCGGGGGAGCCTCCGGCTTACCCATTCGGGTACAATGTCGCCAGGCGATCAGCCTGCGGTATTCACCCGCACAAGTTCAATCACCCGCTGCTGCTGGGCATCGGTCAAGCCCACCGAGCAGGGCAGGCTGATCGCCTGGCGCTTCAAACGTTCGGCCACCGGGCAGGGCATGGCATAGGCTTGGCGGTGGGCCGGGCAAAGATGGGCAGGCTGCCACAGCGGGCGGGTCTCGATGCGAGCCTCGCGCAGCTTGCGCAATAATGCGCGGCTGTCCATGCCATACACATCCTCGTCAACCAGGATGGTATACATCCATTTGATGCTGTAAGCCCAGGGGGCATCGGGCATCAAGGTCAGCCCGGGCACAGCCTGAAAGGCAGCGTCATAGGCGGCGGCAATGCGCCGCTTGACGGCAATATAGGCTTCGAGTTGTTCAAGCTGGGCTACGCCCATGGCGGCCTGCACATTGGTCAACCGATAATTGAAACCAATTTCATTGTGGATGAACTCCAGACGGTCATCTTTGGCCTGAGTGGTCAGATAGCGGGCTTTTTCAGCCCAGTCCTGGCGATTGGTCACCAGCATGCCCCCGCCGCCGGTGGTGATGATCTTGTTGCCGTTGAAACTGAAACAGGCAATGTCGCCAATGCAGCCTGTCATCTGCTCTTTGTAACGCGCGCCCAGGCTCTCGGTGGCATCTTCGATCACAATCAGGTCATAGCGCCGGGCCAGTTCCATGATGGGGTGCATATCCACCGGATGACCAAGGATATGCACGGGCATGATGGCCCGCACCCGCCGCCCGGTGTGGCGATTCCACAAACTGCCAGAGCGGGTCTCACATTCCTTCTCCAAAAAATCAGCCACCTGCTGCGGGTCCATTTGCCAGGTTTCAGCGTCCGAGTCGATCAAGACCGGCCAGGCTCCGGCATAGCGGATGGCGTTGACCGGAGCGATGAAGGTCATGGTTGAGACCAGCACCTCGTCTTCCGGCTGAATGCCGGCTACCAGCAGGGCGATGTGAATGGCTGCTGTGCCGTTGACCACAGCCACCGCGTGTTGTATGCCCACATAGCGGGCCAGGTCGGCTTCAAAACGGTCGACATACGAACCAACCGAGGACACCCAGCCAGTATCCAGGCATTCCTTGATATAGGCCCATTCATTGCCGCACAGTTCGGGGATGCACAACGGCACATAGTCCGCCGAAGGGGGCGGGGCGCCGGGTTCAAACTGTGTATTCATGGGGGCGGTACCTGTCCAAATTTTCTCGAATCCAGTCAATGGTTTGCACCAGACCCTCCTCGAGGGTAACCCGCGGCGTCCAGCCCAGCAGCTCGGTGGCCCGGGTGTGATCGGCCAGCAGGCGGTTGACTTCACTCTTTTCAGGCCGCAAGCGGGCGGTTTCGCTTTCGACATCAAACGCAATGCCGGTCAGGCGGGCAATGAGGGCTGCCAGATCACCGATGCTGATCTCGCGGCCAGAGCCCAGGTTGATCACCTGACCGATCGCCGCCGGGGCTTGCGCAGCCAGCACAAAGCCATCGACTGTATTGGTAACGAAATTCAGATCGCGGGTGGGGGTCAGGCTGCCCAGCCGCACCTGCCCCTGCTGCAAGCATTGCGAGATGATGGTTGGAATGACTGCCCGGGCAGACTGGCGCGGCCCAAAGGTGTTGAACGGGCGCACCGTTACCACCGGCAAATCAAAGGAACGGTAAAAGGATTCGGCCATCATATCGGCGCCGATCTTGCTGGCCGAATAGGGCGATTGCCCCTGCAGGGGATGTTTCTCGTCAATCGGCACATACAGGGCTGTGCCGTAGACCTCGCTGGTGGAGGTGTGCACCACGCGCGGCGTGCCCAGGTCGCGGGCCGTCTGCAATACGTTCAGCGTGCCATTGATATTGGTGCGTACATAGGATTCGGGGGCGCGGTAAGAGTAGGGAATGGCGATCAGGGCTGCCAGATGAAAGACGACATCAACATTCTCCATCGCCCGGCGTACGCTGTCGCGGTCGGTAATATCACCTGCCAGCACTTCGATCTGATCGGCCAAAATGGATTCATCCAGCCAGCCGCGGCTGCCCAGGGCATTGTAATGCACCAGGGCGCGCACTGCGGCCCCATCCTTTACCATGCGCTCGGCCAGGTGGCTGGCGATAAAGCCGCCCGCCCCGGTGACCAGCACGCGTTTGCCTTGCCAGCTCATGATTTGAACCTCCCGTTCTTGATGTCATCCTGCGCTTTTTCATAATCGGCGTATTGGCCAATGTCCAGCCAGTATTCCATGATGGGAAAATTGGCCACCGTGCGGCCTTCTGTCAGCAGCTGCTGGATGAGATCGGTCATGTCATAACGTTCACCGTTGGGAATACAGCCAATGACACTGGGCTCCAACAAATAAATGCCGGCGTTCACAAAAAAGCGGTAGACGGGTTTCTCGCGCACTTCGCTGATCAGCGGGCCGTCACATTCCACTACCCCATAGGGTACTTGCAGGTCATACTGGCGCACAGCCACGGTCAATTCAGCCTTGTGCTTGCGGTGAAAAGCCAGCATGGAGCGGAAATCGAGGCGGGTGAGGATGTCGCCATTGATGACCAGCAAAGGTGAATCGGGTTTGTTCATCAAGCCCAACGCGCCAGCCGTACCCAGCGGGCGGTCTTCGGTTACATAATTGAGTTCCACCCCCAGGGATGCGCCATCGCCGAAATGCTCCTTGATCTTGTCGGAAAGGTAGCGGGTGGAAACGTTGATCTGCTGAATGCCGGAATTGCGCAACTGCTCGATGAGCAGCTCCATCAGGGGGCGGTCGCCTACGGGCAGTAATGGTTTGGGGGTGTCCTCGGTCAGCGGTCGCAGGCGGATGCCCTCGCCGCCGGCCATGATGACAGCCTGCAAGGGTGCGGCCTGCTCGGGGAGCATTTCCTCCAGCAGGGCCATTTCGACCACCCGGCCGTCTTCATCTAATAGCGGCACCTGGGAAATGACATATTCCTGCATCAGAGCCAGGATTTTATCCGGCGGGGTGAGGACAGGGGCAGAAATGGGCTTGGCATACGGCCCGCCTTTTTTTGCATCCAGCAAGACATGTACGCCGGTATCCAGGTTTTCACCGGCCAGCATCGCCCGGCGCACGTCGCCATCCGAGACAGTGCCCACCAGGCGCTGCTCGTCATCCACGATCAGGGCAATGCCCTTGCCATTGCGGTCAATGCAGGCAATGGCATCCCGGATGGAGGCGTTGACCCCGATAAAAAGACTGGTGAAATCCTGAGACATGATCATGATCCCCGATGTTTCAAACGACCTCAACAAACTTCTCCGCCAGTTTCGAGGGCGCGTTCCACCTGTGGCTGCAATCGCCACACGCCATCCCGTTTTTCCAGAATATTGCGGTTGGCAAAGCGGTCCACCACGGCCCAGAAATGCGCTTCGCTGATTTGAAGGAAAGAGAGGAAGTCTGCCAGCATGCGCCGGTCGAGGATGTGTTCTTTGGTCTTGATGATCTCCACCGCTTCGCTGCGAGTGATGCGGCCGGAGCGCACCCACTGACTGAGGATATCTGTGTTGTGTTGATGGCCGAACTTGATGAATTTGAACCACGGATGAACGTTATAGCCGATGGTGTCGATCTGCTCGTAGTTTTCAGAGAGTCCTTCGCGCACCCATTCCTCTTCCAAAGATTTGAAGCCGAACTTTTTTGCGACCTCAAAATTTCGGTAGCCGTCCCAGGCTTCAAAATAACTGAGATAAATGGGGTCCAGACCGGCGGCGGCAATTTCTTCCTGCGAAGGCTGGATGAGGGGGTTCATGTCCTTCATGCTGATCTCGTCGTCCAGCCAGGCATCCCAGGGGATGGGACGCACCACGTTATTGTTCACCTGGTCCAGCGCGCTGTAGGTTTCATCGATTTGCTCGCCGCCATATTCATAGTTGACATTTTCGCCGTATACGATCAGGGGAATACCCAGGCGGATGGCGATCTGCAGCGGGTAAGTATAGACTGCCCGATCCCAGTACCAGCAGGGGATGAGTTGGTCTTCAAAACCCTTGCGGAACATCTTGCGCGCCACCTTGCGGCTGAGTGAAAGCAGGTGCATATCGCAGCCAAAAGCATCGCTCATATTGGCCTGGTTCTGGCGGCCGGTGTCTGTCCAACTGAAATTGTCAATCGAGACCAGCAGCGGGTTCATCCCCAGGCGTTCCTTCATCGTCCACACCTGGTAATAGCTGTCCTTGCCGGCGCTGGCGGTGACGATGCAGTCATAATAATTGCCGTTGCTGCCGCGGTAGCGGTCTGCCAGTCGTTCCAGTTCCTGCCAGCGGGCTTGCCAATCTACTTGTAAACGCCGTTCATAGGTTAGACAGGGGTAGCAAATGCCCTCATCGTTGAACTTGATCCCGGGACGGGTGTCGGGCATCACGCAGCGTTTGCAATACTTCATTCGGAAAAAACTCCTATGGTGTTGATGGATTGGAATGAGTTGATCATTGCAACCGCCTGAAGTATACCATCCAAACAGGTCTGGTCTCAATGATTAATGAAGGAGGACTCCACGGCTTTCTCAAAGTTAATTTTCCATTTGCTTCTTTTATTGATGGCACAAGGCCGGACGAAAGACGGTCTGTGCATCACCAGGGTTTATTCACCCGCACGTTTCTTTTCCTCCCCCGGCCTATGAAGGCTGATTTACAAATGCCATCCGTGCCGGGGGAGAAATGGCGGCAGAGGGCAGCCCATTATCATCAGCATTTTGCATCTACTTTGATCTGGAAGACCTTGACCGTTTTGGAAAATCGTAAATGCCAAGCTTTCTTGAGAATGCCATGAGGAGGACTCCCGGTTTTCTTAATGACGGCACATCTTTGGATCTGAGGGCAAGGTTTATAGAAGCAGCCAATGATGCAGGGGAGGGCTGTTTGTTAAGTACTTCTAAACTACCTATACGCATTTGCCACTTGACACTGTACTAAACTCCGCTATACTAACATCAAAGCATATTTTCGGATTCTGCTTTAAATGGCTCGGGGACAAATGTGTCAGCAGAGTTCCACCCCGATTGATGCCCAGGGAATCCTTTTCGACTATTCAGGAAACGTCCATGAAAATTACCATTTGGGACATCCTCTCGTTTTTCTTGCTGTTGCTATTGTTGCTGATCGGCGCCCTGGTTTTGATGATCTTCAACGATCCCTACGCAGCCGTGAATCCGTTCCCACCGCCCACAGCACCGGTCAAGATGATCCTTTCCACCTGGACACCTACGCCCCAGTCCATGCCGCCCACCTGGACGCCAACTTCCAGTGAGTTTATGCTGCCCACTTTGGCTCCATCCTCAACGCCAATGGCTTCTGCCACGCGCAGTATTCTCTTTCCGGTCATTCGACCAACGCGCACAAACACCAGCACGGTGACCAATACCCCGGCGGTCACCAACACGGCCACCAAAGCGACTTCCGGCCCCACCAAGAGCCCTACCATCACCCAAACACGTACGAATACCAATACCCCGGGGCCTTCACCCACGGGAACCAATACTCGCACTGCAACTGCCACTGGCACGGCAACGTCTACCGCCACGCTGACTGCAACCAACACCAATACCCCGGCGCCTCAACCCACTGCCATTGCTTTTTCGGTTGACCATAATTCTGATGGCTTCAGGGACCTGGTAACCATGAGCAGCAACGGTGAATACGCCACCATGATCCGTGCCGGGTCGTCTGGTGCCGAGCCAATCCTTACCGACTGGTCGCCGGATGGCGAATGGCTGCTGTTCCATGTGGGCTCCATCCCGCAGGTCAAGAAGATCCGCCCGGATGGCAGTGATGAATCGATCATCAACAACCTGGGATTCAATTCTTACGATGCGGTCTATTCGCCTGATGGCAACTGGATCCTGTATGTGCAGGGTTCGGGCAACAGCGCCGAATTACACCGGCTCAACTCCAGCGGCGCATTGCCGCCCCAGCGCCTGACAACTGACAGTTTCCTGGATTCTTCCCCTGCCTGGTCACCGGATGGGCGCAAGATCGTCTATCTCTCATTGCGCAGTGGGCGGACAGACCTGTATATGCTGGATCTGGATACAGGGCCGGATTATGTGATTGTCCGCCTGACTGACACGGCAGCCGTGGAGTATGCTCCGCGGTTCGTCTCCAATGAGCAGATCGTGTACACAGTCAGCACTGGCAGCCAGCACGATATTTATATAGCCAATATTACCAATGTGCCGGGGACTGCCACCAATCTGACCAGCACCACTGCCGAGAACGAAAGATATCCATCCTGGGCTCCCGGCCCCAAGATCATCTATGCCAAGCAGGATGGTGAACAGGGCATCTATACCATGGAATTGAACGGAACTGGCAAGACCCGTTTGACGAGCAATTTCCGCTATGCGATCAATCCGCGCTGGATTCCCTAGAGAATAAAAGAACGGACAAGACGAAGAGGCCGCCCTTTTGGGACGGCCTCTTTTTGATCAAAACGTATATAAAGCTCATCGAGGAGTCTTTTGTGAAAGGCTCTGGTGAACCTGCCAGGCTCGCAGCGCGGGGTAGCGCAGGACTAAAACAGGCTCAATTGGGCGGGTTCATCCGGTTCGGCAGGGGCGGGCTGGTCTTGCGGCGGCGGGGACGGAGCAGCGGACGGGGCAACGCTAAAGATATCCAGTTGGGCAGGGTCGTCTTCCAGGGGCGGGTTTGCAGGATGGGTGTTCGCCTCAGTGGACGCAACTTGAGCCGGTGCAGACTGGCGGGCCTGTTCGACCCATTGCGGCAAACTGGCAAAATCATCCTTCATCACCGCCCGCAGAGAACCGAGGCGCAGCGCCGCCGCCGGGTGATACATGGGCACGATCAACCGGCCGCGCACCCAGCGCGGTTTGCCGTGAATTTCACTGATCTTGGCATTGGGAATGAATTTTGCCATCGAATAGCGCCCCAGGGTAACGATGACCCTGGGATTGATGGCCTCAATTTGGCGGTCAAGATAGCGGCTGCATGCGGCAAGTTCTTCTGGCAGCGGGTCGCGGTTGCCGGGCGGGCGGCATTTGACCACATTGGTGATGAAGACATCGGCACGCTTCAACCCGCAGCCCGCCAGAAGCTCATCCAGGAACTGACCGGAACGGCCGACAAAAGGCAGTCCTTGCTCATTTTCATGGAATCCAGGCCCTTCGCCAATGAAGAGCATCTCGGTAAAGGGATTGCCTGCCCCGGGCACGGCATTCTTGCGGGAAAAACACAGCTCGCACTTCTCGCACACTGCAACCTGTTGGGCGATTTCATCAAGAATTTCAGTTGTTGTCATCATTTTTCTCCTGTGCGGGTGCAGTTCCTGCCTTGTGTTCAGCCCAGGCTTGAAGGCGGGGAAGATCAAAAGAGTCCAGGATCATCAGCAGGGCATCTTCATTGGTATCGCGATAATACCCGCTGCGCTGGCCGACCACCTCGAAACCAAACAGGCGATAGAGGGCTTGCGCAGACAGGTTGCCGATGCGCACTTCCAGAAATGCGTGGTCGGCGCCTTCACTGGCGGCCTGCAGCAGGCCATGCGCCAGCAGCCAGCGGGCGATGCCCTGGCGTTGAAAATCGGGGTGCACAGCCAGTGTGGCCACTTGTACCTCGTCCATCACCTGCCAGCAAACCATCATGGCAACCAGGCGATGTTCTCCTTGTGTGCCTTTCCACTCGATCACATAAGGCCGGGAGACGCGGTTGTGTTCCACTTCGTAGGCAAAGGATTGCTCTGACCAGGGGAGGCTGAAACAGAGCTGATCCAGAGCGTGCACCTGCTGTACATCTTCCAGGGTCATGGGGCGCAAATGGAATGTCAATGGACCACCTCCGGAGCGGTCAGGAGGGTGTGCCGGTGTTCAGGTGCAGATAAATCGGCGACAGGGAGGCAGCATCATCATACTGGCGCGCCTGGTGGCGTTTCCAGGCCAGGGCGGCCAGATACGAAGGCCGGCGCATGGCATCCACCGGCGGCACAAGCATGGCATGGGGATTAGCGGACAGAAGGTGACGGTCATCTGCCGTCAATTCACCGCAGACCAGGGAAGGTTGTTGCAGCATCCCGGCCAGGGTGGCGGTGGTCACCACTTCCGCCTGGCTGTCGGCTTGCCATTTTCCTTTATGCGCCTTGTACCAGACCAGGGCCAGGCGGCCGCGGCCAGCTTGCAAGACAGCTGCCAGAGGAAGATCACGCAGCGGCTGGGCTGCGGCCAGCACATCCAGCGAAGGAACGCCGATCACCGGCACATGCAAGGCCAGAGCCATGCCCTTCACCAGAGCAAGGCCGATGCGCAGACTGGTGAAAGAACCAGGTCCCAAAGCGATTGCCAGCACCTTCAGGTCGGCACTGCTGACAGCACAGCGCGAAAAAAGCTGTTCCAGGGCGGGGGCCAGCTCTACTGTGTGATGATTGTTGGTTTTCCAGATCACTTCGCCCTTGATCTGCACGCTATCGTAGAGGGCCATGCCGATCCAACGGGTTGAAGTATCCACCGCCAATAACATAAAGCTCAACCTCCAAAAGACCGCTGCCGAAAGACAGCCAGCATCTGTTCATAGTGTGTGCCGACAGGTTTGAAGGTCATCCGGCGCTGTTCGTCAGCTACCCAGGCGAGTTCAACCCACAAATGCTCCCGGGGCAATGCCAGTTGAATGCGGTCCGGCCATTCCACGACCAGGGCGCCATCATCCAGCATCTGGTCGAGATCAAGCGCCTCGGCTTCAAGGGCATCCTGCAGGCGGTAGGCATCCAGGTGATGCAGATTTTGCCCGTCCGGGCGGCGGTACACGTTGACCAGCACAAAGGTTGGGCTGGAAACTGCATCCAGAGAACCCCAGCCTTGGGCCAGTCCTTGCACCAGGGTGGTTTTGCCCGCCCCCAGGTCACCGGCCAGGCAAATAACGTCACCAGGTTCGAGCAGCGTTCCTAAACGCGCCCCCAGACGGCGGGTCTGTTCAGGGCCGCGGCTCAGAAATTCGACCATATTGGGATCAAAGATCGGCATAGAAACATTATAAAGCAAATCAGGGAAACAGACATCAGGTATCGCGAAGGGCTTTCGCAAAGCAGCCCTGATGACTCGATTCTGTGGGGAATTGCGGTCCGGATGAGGTTCGCAAACAAATCTGGCGATATTGTGCTTCAGCCAGCAGGATGCGCCAATATTCAAAAATGACAAGCTTCAGTTGGAAGTCTGGGAATCTTTGGGCAGGATGATCTTCAGGCGGCGGGCCAATTCGCGGCGGGGCATAAGCACGCGCCTTGCGCAGCCCTTGCACTCCAGACCAATATCCGCCCCCAGACGCACCACGGTCCAATCCGTGCTGCCGCAAGGGTGGGGTTTGCGCAGGCGGACAACGTCTTCCAGGGCCAGTTCGGACAGCATAAGCGGATTATATCACTCATGTTATAATGACTTCAGCAATTTTCGGGGTAAAAACTTGATTCTTGTGGACTGTAACTGAAAATTATTATCAATAACAACTGTGGATCATTTGCCCTGGCGGCAATTTTTTCAATAAAGGTAAAGACATGTTTTTTGGATTGAACGCTCCCACCATCATCTCCCGTTTGATCACCCTGGTGATCGCACTTTCTGTACATGAATTCGCCCACGCCTGGACGGCCAATTTCTTCGGCGATGATACCCCGCGCCTGCATGGCCGCCTGACTCTCAACCCGCTGGCGCATCTGGATCCCATCGGCAGCCTGATGCTGATCGTGGCTGGTTTTGGCTGGGCCAAGCCGGTGCCGATCAACCCCTATGCCCTGCAGCGGCGTTCAGGTTCGGCCACCATGTGGGTCTCGCTGGCTGGGCCGCTTTCCAACCTTTTCCTGGCGGGCCTGGCAGCCATACCTTTGCGCCTGGGGGTCGTCCCGTTTTCCATTTCCGCCGGACTGCTGCCCTCGGCCTATCTGTTCCTGCGCATTTTCATCCAGATCAACCTGCTGCTGATGCTGTTCAACCTCATCCCGCTGGCGCCGCTGGATGGTGAAAAAGCAGCCCAGTATCTTTTCCCGGCTTCATGGGTAAGCTTCCTGGATACCATTCGTCCTTATGGGCCGCTGATCTTGATGGTATTGGTATTTGTTCTGCCATCGGTGGGTATTGACATCATTGGCTGGACGCTGCTGCCCTTGTTCAATATTCTCTGGAGACTTTTGATAGGAGTTTGATCTGATGACTGTTCAAATCACCTTGATCGGCACCGGCCGCGTGGGCACTTCGATGGGTCTGGCTTTGAGCAAGGAAACCAGCCAACTCTTTCGGGTTGGCCATGACCGCCAACCTGCCCGCAGCGCCGCCGCTCAGAAGATGGGCGCCCTGGACAAGGTACACCTCAATTTGCATGCTGCTGTCAAGGAAGCCGACATTGTGGTTTTGTCCATTCCGGTGGATGAGATTTACGAGACCCTGAGCCTGATCGCCGAAGACCTCAAAGAAGGCGCAGTGGTGCTGGATACCTCCCTGGCTAAAACTACGGTTACGGCCTGGGCCGGGGAACTGCTGCCGGATGGTGTGGATTTTCTGACCTTTGCGCCAACCCTTAATCCGGCCTGTCTGCTGGAAACGGGCAGCGGACCGGAAGCCGCCCGCGCTGACCTCTTTGAGCAGAGCCTGACTGTCATCACTTCGCGGGGCAAGATCAGCGAAGCTGCCCTGACCCTGACCTCTGACCTGGCAGTGCTGTTGGGCAGCCGACCCTTCTTTGCTGACCCGGCCGAGTTCGAAGGTCTGATTGCGGCCAGCACCCTGCTGCCTCAGGTCAACGCGGCTGCCCTGCTGCTGGCCACCGCCGGACGCACCGGCTGGCAGGAAGGCCGCAAGGTTGCCGGGCAGTCCTTTGCCCTGGCCGTCCAGCCGCTGCTGTTGATGAATGACCACCAAAAGTTGGGCGCTTCTTTCCTGATGAATGGGGATAATCTGGTGCGGGTGATCGATAACCAGATTCAGGGCTTGCAGATGCTGCGCGGCGCCGTTGCCAGCCGGGATGAGGATGGGCTGCAAGACATGCTGGAATCGGTGAAAGATGCCCTGCAAAGCTGGTGGGATGAACGCAATCGTGCCAATTGGGACATGGATACTGGCGGCCCCGAGATCCCCAGCATGGGCGAGAATTTGATGCATATGATCGGACTGAATCCAAAGAAGAAAAAAGGGAAGCGATAACCTTGTCTGTTCCGGACAAAACCGAACTGCCTTCAGGCTTTTACTGTTACATGGTGGAATGCGCTGATGGCAGTTTTTATACCGGCTGGAGCACCGACCCACAGCGCCGCACCCAGGAACATAACCGCACGCTCAAGGGTGCGCGCTATACGCGCACCCGCCGGCCGGTGCGCCTGGTTTACGTGGAACCTCAGGCGGACCGCGGCGCGGCCATGCGCCGCGAGCTGCAACTGAAGAATATGAGCCATGCCCAAAAACAACGGCTGGTGCAGCAGACTCCCCTGGATCCGTCGCAGGAAGACTGACAACGCTGCGGCTTGATTTTTTGGAAAATTTTGCTTTCAGGATGAGGAATGTGGGGAATTGCGGCCCGAATGGGTGGACCGCAATTCCCCGTGAATCTCTCGCTCCCTGTCAGATGCCGGAGGGGACTTTGAGAAGCCGTTTCGCTAACCGGTTACCTATTGGATTTGCACCGCCTTGTCGGTTACAATGATGCTGATCCTGTTGAAAATGGACGAGGTTTAATGGCAGAGAATATTTACAAATCACCGCGAGTTTATGCAATTGTTGCTGGCATTGGTTTGTTCCTGATCCTTTTGATGGTATTCTTCTCGCTATCACAGGTGGTCAAGAGCTTTGGCAGCATTTTCCTTTTCCTGCCAGATCAACTGGGTATCATCCAGACGCCCACCAGGGCAGAGATTGCCACGGTGGACATGTCCGGGCAGTCATCCACCGTGCTGAAATTTGAACGTCCCGGATTGTATACCGTGTATACCAATGATTATGACCTGCTGGTGATCAATGATGAATTGATCGCTCATCAGCTGGACCCGTGGCTGAAGATCAGCGCACACGAAAGCGGCCAGGCGGTCAAGGTCGATTATGTGGAGCGCGGCTTGCGCCTGTATGACACCCCGCTGGCCAAGGGACGGCCGATCCATATTTTCTTCATTCAGACCCCTGGTGTGTATGAAGTCCAGCACCTGACCAAAGATGCAGACATCTATTTGCTTCCTGATTACATGACCGGCAATGAGGACCTGGTGGCTTTTGCTTATATTAGCCAGATAGCCATTTTGATGGCCATCGGCGGGGTTTTCTATCGCCGCAAAACCCGCGAGCAAACCCGCAAGGTCAACGAGGTCAAGCAGTTGAAGAAGATTGGCGAGGACAAGAGCAGCCAATTCTGGCAGGAATATCAGCACAAATCTGCCAACGAGAAGAACAAACATATCCATTGGCGCTAGTACGATCATACAGCCAGGGATACCATCCAGGAGAACCTGAGTGAGGCGCATATGACCGAAATCCTGACCATCATCCCGGCCAGGGGCGGTTCCAAAGGCATCCCAAACAAGAACATTGTCCCCCTGGCAGATAAACCGCTGATCGCCTGGGTGATTGAAGCCGCCCGCGCATCCCAAAGTATTTCCCGTCTGGTGGTTGACACGGATTCGCCAGAGATCGCGGAAGTCGCCCGTCAATGGGGCGCCGAGACACCTTATCTGCGCCCGGCCGAATATGCCCGGGATGACACGCCCACCATTGCCACCTTGCAAAATGGCTTGCGCTGGCTGGAAAAGCATGAGGGCTACGTTCCCGATTACCTGATGTGCCTGCAGGCGGTCACACCTTTTCTGACCACGGCCGATATTGAGGGTGCGGTGGCCCTGGCCCTGGCAAAGCAGGCCGAGGCGGTGGTCAGTGTGGCGCCACTCAAGCATCCCCCGCAGTGGCTCAAACAGGTGAACGATGACCAGCGCTTGCAGGATTACTTTCCCGGACAGCCGTTCATTGCCCGCCGTCAGGACGTGCCCCCGGCGTATGAGCTCAACGGTGCCATCTATCTGGCCCGTCCGCGGCTCTTGCTCCAACACAGTACCTGGTATGCTGATCAGACCTATGCCTATGTCATGCAAAATGAAGCATGGGTGGACATTGATACGCCCTTTGACCTGCAACTGGCGGATCTGGTGATGCGGCATCTGGTCCAGCCCAAAGCTTAACCTTGCTTGGAGAACATGGTAACTGAATCAGCCTATGGCATTTTCAAGAAAGCTTGACAAAAGAGATTTTCGAAAGCAGTGAAATACATTCAGTCCAAATCAGTTGCAAAATACCGGTGATGATTTACCCCCTCCCGTCATCCCTTCCCGCAAAAGAATGAAGATCACACGTCAAGCACCGCGCGGGGAGGGGAGTTTGAGGGGTGGGGTGCAGAAAACCTGGCGATATACGCAAACCAG
>JAGVAB010000041.1 GCA_020060485.1 Anaerolineales bacterium | reverse complement strand
GGTATTTTTTTGTCTTTTCCTCAAAAACCTCTTTTTTGCCTTGGATAAAGAAATTTCTCGTTCTTAATGAAACTGAGGCCGCCCTTTTGGGACGGCCTCTTGTGTTTCTGTTTTACCGTTGCCGGTTTAGTACATGCCGCCGCCGGGCATGCCGCCGCCAGCAGGAGCTGCCGGTTCCGGGGCCGGGATGTCGGTGATCAGGGCTTCGGTGGTCAGGATCATGGCTGCAATCGAGGCTGCGTTGGTCATGGCGCCGCGGGTCACTTTGGCGGGGTCGATCACGCCGCCCTTGACCATGTCCACATATTCCTCTGCCAGCACGTCGTAACCGATTTTCAGGCTCTTCTTTTCGGCCTGGGCGCGGCGCACGTTCTCGATGATCACGGAGCCGTCTTTGCCGGCGTTCTCGGCGATCTTGCGCATCGGGACTTCCAGGGCCTTGCGGACAATGTTGACGCCGATCTGCTCGTCTTCATTTTCCATCTTGACCTTCTCCAGCGCGGGGATGGCGTTGATCAGGGCAACACCGCCGCCAGGGACGATACCTTCTTCAACTGCGGCGCGGGTGGCCGAGAGGGCGTCTTCCACACGGTGCTTCTTTTCCTTCAGTTCGGTCTCGGTGGCTGCGCCAACACGGATGATGGCAACGCCGCCGGACAGCTTGGCCAGACGCTCTTGCAGTTTTTCGCGGTCGTAATCGCTGGTGCTCTTGTCGATCTCGATGCGGATCTGGTCAATGCGGCCCTTGATGGCGCTTTCGTCACCCTTGCCGCCCACGATGGTGGTGTTGTCCTTGTCGGCAACGACTTTCTCGGCGCGGCCGAGGTCTTCCACGGTGGCGGTGTCCAGCTTGCGGCCGGTCTCTTCAGAGATCACGGTGGCGCCGGTCAGGATGGCAATATCCTGCAGCATGGCCTTGCGGCGATCGCCAAAGCCGGGGGCCTTGACGCCCACAACGTTGAGCATGCCGCGCAGTTTGTTCAACACCAGGGTGGCCAGGGCTTCGCCGTCAACATCTTCGGCGATGATGACCAGTTCGCGCTTGCCGATCTGCACCAGCTTTTCCAGCAGGGGCACGATATCGGTGGCCGCGGAGACCTTCTTGTCATGGATCAGGATGTAGGCATCGTTGATCACGGCTTCCATGTGTTCGGCATCGGTCACGAAATAGGGGGAGATGTAACCGCGGTCGAACTGCATACCTTCCACGTATTCCTGTTCGAACTCGAGGCCCTTGGATTCTTCAACGGTGATGACGCCGTCTTTGCCGACCTTGTCCATCACGTCTGCGATCAGGTCGCCAATGGCGCGGTCCTGAGCGGAAATGGTGGCAACGTTGGCAATGTCTTCCTTGGTGGTGAGTTCAATGGCCTGCTCGCTGATGGCGTCACTGACAACCTTGGCGGCAGCTTCAATGCCACGCTTGAGGAGCATGGGGTTTGCGCCTGCAGCCAGGGTCTTGAGGCCTTCATTGACAATGGCGTGTGCCAAAACGGTGGAGGTGGTGGTGCCATCGCCAGCGATGTCGTTTGTCTTGGTGGCTGCTTCCTTGAGCAGTTGGGCGCCCATATTCTCAAAGGGATCTTCCAGTTCAATCTCTTTGGCAACGGTCACGCCGTCGTGGGTGATGGTGGGGGAACCAAATTTGCGGTCAATCGCAACATTGCGGCCTTTGGGGCCGAGGGTGGTTGCAACGGACATTGCAACAATATCAATACCTTTTTTAAGATTTCTTCGGGCTTCTTCGCCGAAAACAATTTGTTTTGCCATAGGTGTGCTCCTTGTTCAAAATGATAGGGGAAAATTATTTCTCAACGATGGCGAGAATGTCACTTTCGCGCAGGATAAGCAGTTTCTTGCCGTCGATCTTGATTTCTGTTCCGCCATATTTGGCGAACAGCACAACGTCTTTGACGTTGACATCCATGGCAATACGATTGCCTTTGTCATCGCGGTCACCAGGGCCTACGGAAAGAACGACACCCTGTTGGGGTTTTTCCTTTGCGGTTTCTGGCAGGAACAAACCGCCAGCGGTTTTGTCTTCCTGTTCCAGGGGCTCAACCACGATGCGGCTGCCCAAGGGTTTAAGATTAATGGTCATATATACCTCCTGAGGGTTTGATAAATTGTGCGAGAGGCTTTTAGCACTCACAATAATAGAGTGCTAAAGCGATGGTATGATAACTGTCTTTTGAACAGAAGTCAAGAGCCTGGCGCGGTTTCTTACAAAACTCTGATGTTATTGAACCTTGAAAAGGGATGCCTTGCGGACTTGTGAGTCTGTCGTTGCGAAGCCCGAGTGTTTTTCTCGGGCTTTGGCCGCAAAGCGCCCAAAGCAGAGAGGGGGATTGCTTCAACGGGGCGATTATTTTAGAATAACCCCAAAAGGATAATCATTTCCGCCCCGTTTCGCAACGACACGTAAGATGGAAAGGGGGTTACCTGCGGCTGTAGCCGAAAGAGGCACAGATGTTCTCGCTGGTTTGCACGATCTGCATCACCACCGGTTCGTTGGCGTATTGGTTGCGCACTTTGCCCAGCACTTCCATGGCTTCGGCGCAATAGCCATTGGTTTCACGGTGCAGGCCGGCCAGGGCCGAGCCGTAGGTGTAGTAATACACCACCGTGCTGCCGGACAGGGGCAGGCCTTCGATCACAATGGGCGGATCATTGGCTTCCTGCTCACTGCATTCACTGCCCTTGCGCACATTGCAGCTTTCCTGGGCGTCGCAGCCCTGGATGGCGCATTTGAAGGCTTCCAGCGAACCTTCATAGTTGCGTGACCGGAAGTAGGTGATCCCCAGCGAAGCGTACACGTCCGGATTGGTGGGGTTGTAATTCAGCGCCTTGCGCACATTGCGGCCGGCGATGAAGAATTCACCCATCTGCACATAGGTCTTGCCAATGGCGGTGTAGGGGATGGGGTCCTTGACGCCCAGGCGTTCATTGATGGCCGCCGCGCTGGCAAAGTACTCCAGGGCGATCTCGTATTGCTGCAACTGGCGGTAGTTGACGCCGACCGAGAGGTAGAGCGGGGTCAGGTTGGGGGTGATCTCGATGGCTTTCTGGTATTCGCGAATGGCTTCGCCATAATTGCCCAGCGATTCCAGCACATAGGCGCGCACCCGGTGCACATCCATGATGGAAGAATCGCGTTCAATCGCCTGGCGGCTGTACTGCTCGGCCTGCACCCAGTTTTGCTGGCTGATGAGGATCTCGGCGTAATAGGCCAGGGCCAGGGTGTTCTGGTTGTCCAGTTGCAAAGCCTGAATGGCTTCCTGTTCGGCCTGGGTCAGGTAGGTAGCCCGCTGATCGCCCGCCAGGTTGGGGTTGGCGCTCCAGCTCAGGGCGAAGGCGCGCACCGCGTGGGCGGTGCTGTTGTCCGGGTCCACCTGGATTGCCTGTTCGATGGTGGCCAGGGCTTCATCCAGACGCCCTTTCTTTTCGGCATCGGTGGTCAGCAGTTCAGAGGAATAAACCTGCATGCGGGCCAGGTCGGCCATCAGGTTGACGTTGGTCGGTTCAAGCAGAACGGCCTGCTGGTAGGCGGTGATGGATTTGTTGAGATCGCCGGCGAAGAACTGGGTCTCGGCTTCCATGGCGAAAGAGTTGGCGGTGCGGGTGGGGATGGGGGTGGGCAGGAAGGGTGACTGGATCTGCTCAGTCTCAATGCCGCGCAGCACAAACATGCCGATCACCATCAGGCCCAGCAAGATGAGGATGCGGTAGGGGTGCAGACCGCCGGAGTTTTTGCGAAAGGTTGGGTATTTACCTGTCAGATTCATGAGCTTTTATTCGGCTGCTGCTTTCTACGGTGCGGCAGTCTGGGTGGGCGCCCGCGGCGCAAGGGGGGAATTGGCGACTTCCTGGCAGATTTCGATGATCGCCTCTGCATTGAAAATGGAAGTGGCATCATTGGGCACGCCCTGGATCAACACCTGCGAGAGGCGCAGGGCCTCGCCACATTCGCCCAGGCGGGCCAGGCTGAGGCCGTAGGTGTAGTAGTATTCGGCGATGCGTCCATAATCCAGCGGCAGTCCCTTGACTTCCGCATCCTCATACATGCCGCCTTCCACCGACAGGCGCAAGGCATCGGCAGCGGGGGCGTATTCGCGGTTGCGGTAATACATCTGTCCCAGGTTGCCGTGCATATAGGGGTCTACGGGCCTGTCCTTGACGGCCTGAAGGGCATACTGGATGGCTTTGGCATACTCACCCACGGTGGCATAGGTGCGCGAGATATTCGTGTCTGGCATGGGGTCGGAAGGGTTGAGGGCATTGGCCTTGTTGAACTCTTCCACTGCCTTGTCATATTGTTGCAAATAGCGGTAGTTACGTCCCAGGGCCAGGTGCAGATCGGCAATATTGGGGTTGATGGCGATGGCGGCCTCGAATTCACGGGCGGCTTCTTCGTAGTTGCCAGTGAACTCCAGCACGGTTCCGCGGGCGCGGTGGGCTTCCATGCTGTTGGGCGCCATAGCCTGGGCATTGCGCGAGGCGTCCACGGCCTTGTCGAGGGTGCCCAGATCACCCTTGCCGGCCTGTGCCTGCAAAACCAGCACTTCTGCCTTGTAGGCATAGGCGGCCGCGTTGTTGGCGTCCAGCTCAATTGCCCGGTCCAGGGCGCTGATGGCTTGCAGGTATTCCCCGGTGAAGCCCAGCGCCCAGCCGCGCAGGGCGTGGGCCATTGAATTGTTGGCATTCAACAGGAGAGAGTTTTCAGCATTGGTAACGGCCTGGCTGAAATTGCCGGAATAGATTTGCAGACGGGCAATCATCATAAAGTTCGACGGATTCTTGGGGTCGGCCTGAACAGCCCTTTCGAAAGACTGAATGGCCGGGCCGATCTTGCCTTCGGCCAGAAAACTTTCACCCTCGCGGATGAAGGTCTCTGGTGAACGGGTGGCGGTGGCGGTGGGAATGAAGAGCGGCGGGGTGACAGGCACGACCACCTGGTTGACATAGATGGCGCCTGCCACCAGTGCAGATAACATTAAAATGCGCCAGGGCTTGACTCGCTGCCGGCGGCGTTTGTTCATATTCAGACTGCTTCCTTTGAGATACATGCTTTCATCTTACCATTTCACTTAACCAACCGTCAAGGATGGGAAAATCCATAAAAATGATGATATTTGTATGAAAAATTTTGCGCCGCCGGGACCATCCTGCTTCATCAACCGGGGAGGGAAAAGAATATCTTGCAGCAACATTGAGTGCATTGCGCCCAAACTCGCCGCTCTTTCAGGAAGACCGTGCGCTGAGCTTGTCGAAGCGGACGGTTTGCGCATTAATCCTTGCTGTGGGGCGCGGTTAGGGGGGCAGGGTAAAATCTTTCATTTTTAGCAAAAATCCAATGAGATGCAATTGTCCCAGGTTTGATCTGCTTGCCTTTCGCACGGCTTCAAACTAAAATACAGCTATGCATTTTGATGTTTTCACCCTATTCCCTGGCATGATCCAGCCTTACCTGGAGATGAGCATTTTATTCCGGGCGGTCGAAAATGGCTTGTTGCAAGTGAATGTGCATGACATTCGCAACTGGGCCACAGACAAGCATCATGTCACAGATGATACTCCCTATGGCGGCGGCGGCGGGATGGTGATGAAGCCCGATCCGATCTTTGCCGCGGTGGAAGATGTGCTTGGCAATCCTCCTGCCTGCCCGGTGATCTTGCTGACCCCGCAAGGGCGCGTTTTCAACCAGCGCATGGCTTTTGAACTAGCGCAGCATGCACACCTGGCGTTGCTGTGCGGGCGCTATGAGGGGGTGGACGAGCGCGTGCGCCAGCATTTGGTGACAGACGAAATCTCCTTTGGCGATTATGTGGTGACTGGCGGTGAACTGCCCGCCTTGTGCCTGATCGATGCCCTGACGCGCCTCATCCCGGGCGCGTTGGGTGACCCGGATGGCGCACTGGATGATTCCCATGCTTCCGGCTTGCTGGAATATCCCCACTACACCCGTCCGGTGGAATACCGCGGCTGGGAGGTGCCGGAGGTGCTGCTCTCCGGGGATCATGGGCGCATTGCCCGCTGGCGGCGGGAACAGGCCTTGCTGCGCACCTGGCAGCGCCGCCCGGATCTTCTGGAAAATTTGGAGTTGTCCCTTCAGGACAGGCAGTTTTTGGAGAAGCTGAAATCCGGGCTCATTTGACCCGTCTTATCATATCCATCAAATTCTTGGGAGGTGTAAAAAGATCATGGAAGAAAAAAAGTTCAGTTATCCGAAAACGTTTTTGCTGGGGTTTGGCTTTTTTGGGGTCAGTGTCATCTGGTCAGTGTATAACGCCTATGTGCCCCTGATGCTGGACGGCAAATACGGCCTGTCTGCCGGGTGGATCGGGTTCTTCATGGTGCTGGATAATATTGCCGCCTTGTTGATCCAGCCGCCGCTGGGGGCATTTTCAGACAGGCTGCGTTCTCCCATGGGAAGGCGCCTGCCATTTGTTCTGCTGGGCGCACCGATTGGCGCCATCGCTTTTGGCTTCATTCCGCTGGCTTCGGCGCTGCCTTTGTTCATTATGGCGTGCGTCATCCTTTTGTTGAGCATGGCCTTCTGGCGTACGCCGATTGTGGCATTGATGCCGGATGTAACCCCTTCCCGCTTTCGTTCGCAGGCCAATGGGGTGATCAACTTTATGGGCGGCCTGGCGGCTGTTTTGTCGTTTGCAGTGGGCGCCAAATTGTATGCCATGAATCCGGCTTATGCATTCTGGATGGGTTCCGGGCTGGTGATCATCTCATCTATGCTGGTGCTGATCTTCATCCGCGAACCGCGTGAATATGTTGCCAAAAAGACGCATCTGGCCGAAATGAAGGGTGAGCAAGGCCAGAGAAAGAAAGTCCTCGACAGTATCAAGGAAGTCTTCAGCCATGAGGACAAAAGCGCGTCGCGCATCCTGCTGGCGATCCTGTTCTGGTTCCTGAGCTACAATGCCGTGGAGGCCTTTTTCACCCTGTACGGGGTGAAACATCTGGGCCTGGCGGCAGCTGACAGCGGTTTTCAATTGACTTATATTTCACTCGTTTTCCTGATCTTTGCCATTCCTTCCGGTTACATAGCGGCCAAATTTGGCCGCCGGCGCACGATCATGACCGGTATTGTCATCATGGCTGTTTGCATCCTGCTGATGTACTTCCTGTCGCCGGCCCTGTTGTCAACATCCCTGTCTTCCATCATGGGCTTTGGGGTGTATCCTGTCTCGCTGGTGTTGATGTTGGCGGGGATTGGCTGGGCGCTGATCAACATCAATTCCCTGCCGATGGTGGTGGACATGACCGATGACGATCACGTTGGCACTTACACCGGCCTGTATTATTTTGCTTCACAAACGGCTGCCATTCTGGGCCCGGTGGCGTTTGGCGGTTTGATCGAGGTGGGCGGCAATGACTACCGCCTGATGATGCTGCTTTCGCCTATTTTCCTGGTGGTGGCCTTTTTCCTGATGTTTGGCGTGCGGCGAGGTGAAGCTAAAAAATAGGGAATAGGGCAATGACAGCAGCAAAAACCAGAGAAGGCTGCGACCCATCTCTTTGCTATGTTAACATGAAAATCCCTTGCACTTTTGTGCGAGGGTGTGTATACTGTCATCAAAGTAGGGATGTGTATCCCTGCCAATTTGCGTCTCTGTGCACCAAAAAATAAGGAGGAGTTCATATGTACAAGAAGTTGAGTATCGTTCTCGCCGCTGTATTGGTTCTTTCCATGCTTTTGTCGGCTTGCGCGCCCAAGCCAGCTGCCGAAGCGCCTGCAGCCAAGGGAACCAAGATTTGCCAGGTCACCGATGTTGGCGGTATTGATGACAAGTCCTTCAATGCCACAGCATGGAAGGGTGTCGAAGATGCTATACGCGACTTTGGCATCGAGGGCAAATACCTGGAATCCCAGCAGCAAACAGATTACGAAAAGAACCTGAATGCATTCCTCGAAGATGAATGCGATCTGATCGTATCTGTTGGTTTTTTGCTGGCTGACGCCACCGCCGCCGCCGCTGGAGCCAATACCGACCAGAAATACGCCACCATTGACGTTGACTATCTGGAGTTCCCGAACTTGCGCGGTTCTGGCTTTGCCATCAACGAAGCAACTTTCCTCAACGGTTACCTGGCCGCAGGCATGACCAAGACCGGCATTGTCGGCACCTATGTTGGCATTGCTTTCCCCGCCACCACCGTCTTCATGGATGGTTTTGTGCTGGGTGTGCGCCACTACAACGAAGTGCACGGCACCGACGTCAAAGTTCTGGGCTGGGATTATGAAGCTCAAGATGGTCTCCAGGTTGGTAACTTTGAGAGCCTCGACGACGGCCGCGCCATGGGCGAGACCTTGATGGACGAAGGCGCTGACATCATCATGCCCGTTGCTGGCCCTGTTGGCGCCGGTACCCTGGCTGTGATGGAAGAGCGCGGCACCGGTCTTCTGATCGGCGTTGACAACGACTGGTCCCTGGCCTACCCTGCCCAGGCAGATTACGTTCTTGCCTCGGCCATGAAAAATATGGACAAGTTCGTGTATGAGACCGCCAAGATGGTTCAGGATGGCACCTTCAAGGCTGGCAACTGGATCGGCACCCTGGAGAATGACGGCGTTGGTATTACCTTGGGCGCCACCTGGGCTGACAAGATCCCGGCTGAACTCAAGGCTGAACTTGAAGCTCTGGAAGCCAAGATCGTCGCTGGCGAGATTGTGACCAAGTAATCTGGCGGCGCCTATTTTTTGATCTGGGATTGACTCAGGGTCAGGGATTTTTCCTGACCCTGAAGTTTTGTCTCCCCCTTTTATCAATCCGGTCATTTCAACCTTTCGCACACTCAAAAGACCGAAAAGGGCCTTTGGGAACAACCGTGAAGCATGGTAGATATGGGTGTGTTTTTGGCGCAAAGCGCCAAAAACACACCCGCCGACCTTCCTTTTCATGGCAATTCCCAGAGAGCCACCGAAAGTTCAACCAATAAAAAGGAGTGACGTGGTAAAATTTATCACTTGTACTCATTTATTCTGTGTCCGAGGTGATCATGGATCCTGTACTTGAATTACGCGGCATCACCAAACGGTTTCCGGGCGTCCTTGCCAATGATCATATTGATCTGACGCTGGAAAAAGGTGAAATCCACGCTCTGCTGGGGGAAAATGGCGCCGGCAAGACCACCTTGATGAACATCCTCTACGGGTTGTATGACCCGGATGAAGGCGAGGTGTTTGTCAATGGAAAGCCGCTAAAATTGAAGAGCCCCAGTGATGCCATTGCAGCCGGGGTCGGCATGGTACATCAGCATTTTATGCTGGTGCCGGTGTTCACTGTGACCGAAAATGTGATGCTGGGTTATGAAAATTTGAAGTCTGGCGTGATCCTCGATCGCCAGGCAGCCGCAGCCCGTATCCGCGAAATTTCGGAACAATACCACCTGGAAGTCGACCCCGATCTCTACGTCAAGGACCTTTCGGTGGGCGCCCAGCAAAGAGTGGAGATCATCAAATTGCTCTACCGCAATGCTGACATCTTTATTCTGGATGAGCCGACCGCTGTTTTGACCCCACAGGAAGTCAATGAGCTGTTCAAGATCATGCGCACCCTGGTGGAAAAGGGCAAGTCGATCATTTTCATTACCCACAAACTGCGCGAAGTTCTGGAGTTTTCTGACCGGATCACTGTCATTCGTAGCGGCAAGGTTGTTGGAACCACGCGCCCCGAAGGTGCTGACCAAAACACACTGGCGGCAATGATGGTTGGACGGGAAGTTGACCTGAATGTGGACAAGGAACCGGCTAATCCCAAAGAAGTGGTGCTCAAGGTGGAAAACCTGGTGGCGCTGGATGACCGGGACCATCTGGCGATTGATGGCATTTCTTTTGATGTGCGTTCCGGCGAAATTCTGGGCATTGCTGGTGTGCAAGGCAATGGACAAACCCAGTTGGTGCGGGTTTTGACCGGTCTGATGCATGCCGTGGATGGGAAGATCACTTTGCTGGGTGAGGATATCACTCGCATGTCGCCGCGCAAGATCACCGAATTGGGTTCGGCGCATATTCCTGAGGACAGGCAGAAAGATGGCCTGGTGTTGAGCTTCCCCATCACGGATAATCTGGCGTTGAACACCTATTATCTTGAGCCAAATGCACGCGGGATTATGATGCAGTATGACACGCTTCTGCAAACTGCGGATGAGTTGGTGGAGAAATTTGATATTCGCACGCCGAATTCTGTCACCTCTGCCGGGTCGCTTTCTGGCGGTAATCAGCAAAAGGTGATCGTGGCCCGTGAATTTTCACGGCCGATCAAGATGTTGATCGCCTCGCAGCCAACGCGCGGCCTGGATGTGGGTTCGATCGAGTATATCCATTCCCGCCTGATCGAAAAACGCGATGCGGGTGTGGCTGTGCTGCTGGTTTCGACAGAACTGGACGAGATCATGCAGCTTTCTGACCGGATCGCGGTCATGTTTGATGGCAGGATTGTCGCCATCCTGAATGCAGGTACGGCCACCAAGGAACAAATTGGTTTGCTGATGGCGGGCGTTACCCCGGCGGAAGTCGAAGCCTGATACACAAGGGAGTTTAAAAGGAATGACGTCAATGGGTGAAGAACAATTGCAGAAGAAGAATGCTCAGGAACCAGGGAAAAAGGAAGCCGGCAAGCTCTTTCTGGAAGAGGTCTCAAAAAGTTCCACGACCGTAATCGTGCTGGCGATCATTTCCGGTTTGATCCTGGGCGGGATCCTGGTGGCACTGACCACCGAATCCGTATACACTGCCCCAACGTTTGGGGAAGGATTGCGCATCGCCTTGCAGGCGATCTGGAAGACCTATGAATCCCTGTTTATCGGATCAATTGGCTCGCCAAGCAGAATCGTGGCAGCTTTGCAAAGCGGCGATGCTTCCCTGATCCGGCGGGCATTCAATCCCTTCTTCGAGAGCCTGGTGGCGACCACCCCCTTGCTGTTTGCCGGCCTGGCGGTGGCATTGGGTTTCCGGGTGGGTTTGTTCAACATCGGCGCAGAAGGGCAGATCTTTATTGGCGCTTTGGGGGCTGTGACCGCCGGAATTTACCTGACCGGTTTGCCGCGTATCATCCATGTGCCATTGTCGCTTTTGGCTGGTGCTTTGGCTGGCGGTTTGTGGGGTTTCATTCCGGGTTTTTTGAAAGCCAAAACCGGGGCGCACGAAGTGATCAATTCGATCATGATGAACTACATTGCCTTTCGTTTGAGTGAATTCTTCCTCACCAGTTTGTTGAAAGACCCTGAAAAATTCATTCCGGTTAGTGCACCGATCCAGGAAAGCGCCCGTTTGGCCCGCTTTTTTGAAGCGCCCATCCGTTTCCATTCCGGCTTTTTCATCGCTTTGGTGATGGCCCTGCTGGTGTATGTCCTGTTATTCAAGACCACCTGGGGCTTTGAGCTGCGTACGGTGGGTGCCAATCCCAATGCTGCCCGCTATGCTGGTATGAGCATTGTGGCAAGTACGGTGATTGCCATGTCCTTGTCCGGTGCGTTGGCCGGGCTGGCAGGCGCCAATGAAGTCCTGGGCATCAACTATAACCTGGCGATGGCGTTTTCCTCCGGCTATGGCTTTGACGCCATTGCACTGGCCCTGATTGGCAAGAATCATCCGCTGGGTGTGGTTTTGGCGGCGCTTTTGTTTGGCTTCCTGCACAATGGTGCGGTGCAAATGCAGTTGAATGCCGGCATCCCGGTGGATATCATTTTCATTTTGCAGGCTTTCATTCTGGCTTTCATTGCTGCTCCGGCCATCATTCGCACCATTTACCACCTCAAGGAGCCGGATTTTGAAGAGGAAGGCGTGAGACTCAGCGGTTGGGGAGGTAGTTAAGATGACGACAACAACCAAATCTATGCAGCATACGGCACTGGAATATACCTCGCCGACCCGCCAGCGGGTGACGGGTGTGGTGTTTTTGCTGTTTGCGGTGATGATCTTTGGCCTTTTCTCCAGAGGATTGGCGCCGGAACTGAATACTACTTTTGTTTTGAGTCCGGGCGGTTCTGCTGTTACAGCAGCGGATTGGGTTTTCCCAACGGCGTTGATGATCAATTCGCTGGCTTTTATCAGCGCTGCACTGGGGGCTTACCAACTGGCGCGCGGCTTCAAGAAGTGGACGAACATCGTGCTCGGCCTGGTGGCTGCCTTTTTCGTCTTTTCTTTCCTCAGCTGGGCAACTGCCGGCCAGTCTCTCAATCTGGCCGGTTTGATCAACTCTTCCCTGGTGAAGGCCGTGCCGCTGACCCTGGGCGCCATGGCCGGCATCTTGTGTGAGCGCTCTGGCGTGGTCAACATCGCCATCGAAGGCATGATGTTGAGCGGCGCTTTCATTGCCACCCTGATTGGCAGCCTGACCAATATCTGGATTGGTTTGCTGGCGGGGGTTCTCTTTGGCGGGCTGTTGGGTTTGGTGCATGGCGTTCTGTCGATCAAATACAAATCCGACCAGGTCATCTCGGGTACGATGATTAATATTTTTGCAACGGGCATGACTTCGTTCTTCTCATCCAAGTTTCTGCAAAGATATCAACATCTTAACAATCCCGGCCGTTTTCCCACCTGGGAAGTGCCAGGCTTGTCGAAGATACCCTTTTTCGGCCCGATCTTTTTCAGCAACAATATGTTTGTATATGCCACATTTTTCTTCATCATTGTGTTGACGGTGGCGTTGTATTACACGCGTTGGGGTTTGCGCCTGCGGGCTGTGGGTGAACATCCCAAGGCGGCTGACACGCTGGGCATTAACGTGTACCGCACCCGTTATGTCGCTGTTGTGCTGGGCGGGATGATGGCCGGTTTTGGCGGCGCCTATTTTACTCTGGGGTCGGTGGGGCGTTTTGACGAAGTGATGACAGCTGGCCGCGGCTTCATTAGTTTGGCGGCCATGATCTTCGGTAATTATGTGCCAGTAGGCGCTTTTGGAGCGGGTTTGTTGTTTGGTTTTGCCGATTCACTGGCTTCCAAGCTGGCGATCCTGCGGGTGCCTATCCCATCACAGTTCCTGTTGATGGCGCCTTACCTGGTGACGATGATCGTCCTGGCCGGTGTGGTTGGGCGCACCCAGGCCCCGGCTGCGGATGGCGTGCCGTACGAGAAAGAATAGATTGCGTGTAGATTAATAATAATCCCCCGCTCGGAAAGATCGGGGGATTATTATATTGTTGATCATTAAGCAGGGGGCGATTTGCAAATCGCCCCTACGGTGCTGCAAATCAAACCAATACCTCGACAAGCTCGGTGGACGTTGGGTGAGGGTTAATATTGCCCGTACTTCTCAACGGCATCGACCATGGCGAGGATATTCTCTGGCGGGACTTCGTGCATCACGGTGTGCACCGAGGCGACCATAAACCCGCCGCCGGGGGCGAGGATCTCGATCACCCGGCGTACTTCCGCTTCGACTTCTTCCGGGGTGCCGTAGGGCAGGATGTGCTGGGTATCGACTGCGCCGCACAGGGCCATTTTGCCGTAGGTTTTCTTTTTCAATTCTTCCAGGTTGGACATTTTGCCGGCTGAGGTCTGGATGGGGTTGAGGATGTCCACACCCATTTCGATGAAGTCATCGATCAGGTCAAAGACATCGCCGTCGGTGTGGAAGAAGACTTTGGCTTTGGTGTGTTCTTTAATGAAGGAAATGAACTCGGCGTGAATAGGCTTGAGGATCTTGCGGTACATGCGCGGCGAGATCATCAGTTTTTCCTGCGTGCCGAGGTCATCGCCAATCTTGATGATGTCGAGGTTGTCCCCGGCAGCATCGAGGAAATGTCCCATGAGGGTCTTGCACAGTTCCAAGTTCTTGCGCAGCAGGGCAATGGCAAAATCCGGGTTCATCGCCATGTTGAGCAGGAATTTGTCCATGCCTTGCATGGCAAAGGCGCGCTCAAAGGGGAACAGCAGCCAGGGGGTGCCCATGATGGCATACTGGTTTTCTTCGGCCAGTTTGCGGGTTTCTTCTGCTACATGGGCGACGCGGTAGGGGTCGTCCATGTCTGGCCAGTTGGGGTAGTTTTCGATGTCTTCGATGGTGCTGGCGTCGGCCAGGGGGTGGATGCCCGGGTACCAAATGCCGGGTTCAATCTCTTTCTGGCCGGAACCCCAGTCGTCGATGCAGTCGGCGTGTTCGGAGCGATTCCTGTTGCGCTCAAAGATCGCTTTGGGCTGGCGGTCCAGCACGCCGCGCACGTCACTGTGCAGACGCTGCATGGTGGCTTCATCCGGCAGGGCTGTGCCCAGTTCGGGCCAATCATAGATGTAACGGTCATCGGACTGGATGCCCAGCAGTTCCTTCAAACGTTGGTAGGGACGCATTTTAATGCCGGTCGCATTGCTGACACCCAGTATGATGGGTACACGGTCCGGCTCCTGGAACTTCATGGTGGTCAGCACGCGCTGCCGTGAGGTCATGATGGTCATGGTCTTCCTCCTGAATAAATGTTTCCAACCTGTGCATTCATGCAACCCGGTTGACAGAATTATTATACTGTAAGCTTTGGTGGGGGTGATTGTGGCACTGAGCACCACAATCACCCCCACCTACTACCCAGCTCGCTACTTTCCAAAGAACCTCCGCTGGTTCATACGATTATTAAAGGAAGAAGGATTCGCTTGCACAGGAAAATTTAAGCAAGTATACTTTTTGTACAATGGTTTGAAAGTGCGATACAGCTTGTCTGTTCAAGACCATTGGAGAGGAGCAGATGACTAAAGTTCTTGAAGCCAGGAATATTGTCAAGCAATTTCCTGGCGTGCTGGCTAACGATCGCGTGAATTTTGATCTTGAGCAGGGTGAGATTCATGCCATGTTGGGGGAAAACGGGGCTGGCAAAACGACGTTGATGAATATGCTCTATGGCTTGCTGCGCCCGGACCAGGGTAATATCCTGGTGCAGGGTCAACCAGTGCAGTTCAATTCTCCCAAGGATGCCATTGATGCCGGGATCGGTATGGTCCATCAGCATTTCATGCTGGTGCCGGTCTTTACCGTGACCGAAAACATTATGCTGGGGGCGGAATCGGTAAAAGCGGGCTTTTTGGACCGGACGAAAGTTGCCGGGCAGGTGCGCCAGTTGTCGCTTCAGTACGGCCTGGATGTTGACCCGGATGCCATTGTGGGTGACCTGGCCGTGGGTGTGCAACAGCGGGTGGAGATCATCAAGGCGCTTTACCGCCAGGCAGACATTTTGATCCTGGATGAGCCGACCGCGGTTCTGACCCCCCAGGAAGCGGAAGATTTGTTCAGCATCATGAAGAAATTGAAGAAACAGGGCGTGTCCATCATCTTTATCACGCATAAATTGAAGGAAGTGATGGCAGTAGCTGACCGGATCACCGTGTTGCGCGGCGGCAAAGTGGTAGGTCTTAATCATACTCAGGAAACCAATGAGGCTGAACTGGCTGCGTTGATGGTTGGCCGCGAAGTGTTGCTGCAAGTTGAAAAAGGACCGGCGCGCCCCGGTGAGGACATCCTGCGTGTGGAAGATTTGCAGGTGCTGGACGATCGCAAGATGGAGGCTGTCAAAGGCGTTTCCTTGTACGTGCGGACAGGTGAAATCCTGGGTGTGGCCGGGGTACAGGGCAATGGTCAGCGTGAACTGGTGGAGGCCATCACCGGGCTGCGTTCTGCTCTCGGAGGGCGCATCTGGTTGGGCGGGCAAGACAAAACCAGCAAATCGCCACGGCCTTTGATCGAAGCAGGGCTGGCGCACATCCCGGAGGATCGCCAGCGGCACGGACTGGTGCTTTCCTATCCTATTGCCGACAATCTTGTTTTGTGCACCTATTATCAAAAGCCATTTTCCAATTGGACGGGTTGGGTGCAGGAGGAAGAAATTTCCAGAAATGCTGAGGAATTGGTGCAGCAGTTTGACGTGCGGACACCCAGCGTGCGCACAATTGCTTCCTCACTTTCGGGCGGTAACCAACAAAAAGTGATCGTCGCCCGCGAGCTTTCCCGGCCGGTGAAGCTGCTGGTCGCCAATCAACCAACCCGCGGCCTGGATGTGGGTTCGATAGAGTATATTCACCGCAAGATCATCGAAATGCGGGATGAAGGTTTGGGAGTGCTGCTGGTTTCGGCAGAACTGGATGAGATCATGGCACTTTCTGACCGGATTGCAGTCATGTACCGCGGCAAGATCGTGGCTGTTGTGGATGCGGATGTCGCCAACCGTGAGCAACTGGGTCTGTTGATGGCGGGTGCATCTTTGGAAGAAGCCGGTGTTATCGTCTGAAGTTGATAGAGCAAGGAAGATGATAAAGGCCTGGAGATTTTCCCCGGCCTTTTTTATTTGCTTTGTTATAATCGAGGAAGTGCATTGTAGCCTGGAGGAATGAATGATGAATGTGGTTGAAGTAGATCGGATCAGCAAATCTTTTGGCAGTATGAAAGCCGTGGATGATGTTACTTTTAACGTATCAGCCGGAGAGATCTTTGGTTTGCTGGGCCCGAATGGAGCTGGAAAGACGACCAGCATCCGTATCATTTTGGACATTTACAAGCCGGATGCGGGGCGTGTTCAGGTTCTGGGCGCAGAGATGAATGAAGCGACCAAACAGCGCATTGGCTATCTGCCGGAGGAACGCGGTTTATACCAGGACATTTCGCTGGAACGCTGTCTATCCTATCTGGCGTCACTTAAGGGCCTTTCGCGTAGTGAAGTCAAGGAACGTTTGCAGGATTATCTGGAGCGTTTTGACCTGGCAGAACACCGCAAGAAGAAGGTCAAGGAACTGAGTAAGGGCATGCAGCAAAAGGCGCAATTGATCGCCACTCTGATCCATCAGCCGGAGTTGATCATCATCGATGAGCCGTTCTCTGCGCTCGACCCGGTGAATACGCAAATGGTTAAGGACATCTTTCGCCAGGAACGAGAGCGGGGGGTTACGATCGTGATGTGTTCGCATCAGATGCATCAAGTGGAGGCACTGTGTGACCGCATCGCCATGATCCATCAGGGGCGGGTGGTGTTGTATGGCCAGCTGGCCGACATTCGCCGCCAGTATGCCTCACAGGAAGTGATCATCACCTCTCCCCAGCCGCTGCCTGTCGATCTGCCGGGTGTGGCTGCCATCGGACCGCAGAATGGTTCCTCCTTGCTGCATCTGGCAGAAGGCACGACCAGTGATCAGATCCTTAAAACCCTGGTGGAACGCGGCATCCCAATTGAGAGCTTTGCTGTGGCCACTCCATCACTGGAGGAGATCTTCATTCAAATTGTGAATGGGGAATCACAATGATGCTGTTGAAATTGTGGCGCGTGGCGAAATTTGAATATACTTGTATCGTGTTTCGTAAACGCTTTTTGCTGGTGCTGCTCAGCCCCGTCTTCATCCTGTTTGGCATGGGAGTGGTTATGGTGCTCATGGTGTTTTCGTTGTTCAGCAGCAAGCCGGTGGGTATTGTTGATCAAACCGGCAGCAAACAATCTTCCGCATGGATGCAGGATCATCAGCGGGTAAATACACAGACGGATATTGTCGTTTTTGCGGATGAAGAAAGCGGGCGGAAAAGCCTGGAAGACAAGCAGATCAGCGCACTTTATGTTGTGGATGAAACCTATTTCTCCACGGGAAAAGTGCGTCTTGTGGCGGAAAAATATCCTGAAGAACAAGCCGAGGTTGATGTGAAAGCCTTCCTGCGGCGAAATTTGGCAGCAGCTTATTCTCCCGAGGTTTCTGACCGGCTGTTGATCGGCAGCATTGTTCAAACGGTGCGGCCAGTGAGCGAAGGTGAAGCGCCTTCTGCCCTGCAGAGGGTTGAGGGCACATTCTTGTGGAAAATGTTTGTGCCGATGGTTTTCAGCATTCTGTTCATGTTTATTATTGCTTTGACCAGCGGATATATGCTGAATGCCGTCATGGATGAAAAGACAAACCGCACTGTGGAGATTTTGTTGACATCCGTCACACCGCTTCAATTAATGACAGGAAAGATCATCGGTAATCTGGCCATTGGTTTGACGCAATTGCTGGTGTGGGGTGGGCTGCCTTTGCTGGCCGTTGGCATCGGGGCGGCGTTTTTGCCCAATTTCGTCGACATGGGATTCGATGCTGGTTTAGTGTGGGTTGCGGCTGGTCTGGTGATGTTGGGTGTGGTGCAGTTTTCTGCCTTGTTGACCATTTTGGGATCGGTTGTGGTCGAAGACCGCGAAGCACAGCAGATCTCCGGGGTGGTCTCACTGATCTTTATGATCCCGTTCTTCTTCCTGACCAAATTGATGTTCGAGCCAACGGGAAAAATTGCGCTGGTCTTGAGCCTTATCCCGTTTTCGGCGCCTCTGTCCATGCCGTTTCGCATGGCATTCTCTGAAGTGCCTGCGCTTCATATTATTCTGTCCTTTGCTTTGTCCTTGCTCACCACAGCACTGGTTTTATGGCTGGCTGGGGTTGCATTCCGCAGCGGCATCATGCAATTTGACAGGCGGCTGCGCCTGAAAGAATTGTTTGTAAAGGAAGGGCGCAGTCATGGATAAATTTCTGCTTGTTTTTCGCCATGAATTGCAAACACTGGCGCTGCGAAAATCCTTCCTGCTTGTGCTGTTTCTGGTGCCATTGGTGCCGTTCGTTGTCATGACGGTGGCATCAAGCCTGGGTGCTGAACAGTCTATGGCCATTTTTGAGGAATTGATCGTGCCCAAGGAGGAGATCCTGATCGACGGTTTTGTGGACCATAGCGGATTGGCTATTGAGGTTCCACAGGAATTGACAGAATTGCTGCTGGCTTTTGAGACGGAGGATCAGGCACAGCAGGCTGCCGCTGCCGGAGAAATTCAGTCCTGGTTGGTGATTGACGCCGATTATATGGAAAATGGCCTGGTAACACAATTCAATGCTCCCAGTAGCCTGTTGGGCAGTCTGGATGGCAAGCACAAGATTGATGGCCTGATGACCTACAATTTGCTGGATCGCAATTTGGATGTATATCAGCTTTACCAATCGCCGATGGCGTTGGAAGTGGAGTTGCTATCAGAGAAACCACAGCGTTCCCCAAAATCGTTCATGACGTTTCTGTTGCCGTATCTCTTCACGTTGTTGTTTTATTCCCTTATCTTTGGCAATGCCAGCCTGCTGTTGCGCAGTGTGACCAAAGAAAAAGAGAACCGGATGCTGGAAGGGCTGCTGACATCGTTGCGGCCAATTGAACTGATCGCGGGGAAGATCGCTGCCGGCGGGCTGGCAGGCTTGCTGCAGACCTCTTTCTGGCTGGCGTGCACATATGGATTATTGCGGATGAGCGGCCGGCAGTTTGGCCTTTCGGAAGTCTTCCTGCTGCCTGTATCCACCCTGGTTTGGGGCGTGGTGTTTTTCCTGCTGGGATATGGCATCTATGCCAGTTTGCTGGCTGGCGTGGGGGCAGTGGTGCCTAATGTTAAGGAATCGACCCAATACTCAATGTTTGTCTCGGCGCCCTTGATCGCTTGTTTGATGGTTTTCGTCTTTATCATCAACAAACCGGAATCCGGTTTGGCGGTAGGGATGAGCCTGTTCCCGTTTACCGCGCCGGTGATCATGATGACCCGCCTGGTCGTGAGCGATGTTCCGCTGTGGCAGCTTATGCTGGCTGTGGTTTTGATGACACTGACAGTGGTGTGGATCATCACCAGTATCACGCGCTTGTTCCATGCCCAAATCATGCTGGCTGGCAGCCCGCTCAAGCTGACCCGGTTTCTGAGGGCCTTCATTGGCAAAGTTTAGGAAGGGCCTGAAGAAATGCCTGGCTGGTGCCGCTTTGCTGTTGTGGCTGATGGGCATTTTGTTCCCCATGGCCTGGGCCAGCCGTGCCTACCCTGCATGGGCAACATGGTTCAACCGGGTGTTTGCGCCGTTCTGGGTACACGTGGTGATGCATGCGGCATTGTACGCAGTGCTGGCATTTGGCCTGGGTTGGTTTTTCAGCCCGCGTCTGAGCTGGCGTGGGCAGGCGGCGATTTTGCTGCTGGTGGCTGTTTCGCAAGAAGGGTTACAATTATGGGGTGCCGGAAGGCTGCCGGGCCGGGGCGAGGTTTTTGACCTGCTGGTGGATGTTGGCGGCGCTGCGCTGGGTTGGCTGGCTCTGCGCAAATTGAACAGGGGGCAAGCATCTGGGATAAATGAGGTGAAAAATGGATAAATTTTGGAAAACTGCAGCAGCAATGCTGGTGATGGCCCTTGTGTTGGGCGCGTGCAGTGCTCCCCCTGCGGCGGTGGAACTGGAACCCAGCCGCACGATGGATGTGGATTTTCTGGTGAATGCGATGGTGGCTGCCACGGTGGAAGCGGTGAAAACAGAACTGGCGGCAGATTGTGAGGCGCGCGTTATCACTGCCACACCGAAACTGACTGAGGCGGCCACAGCCACGCCAGCGCCCGGTGCGATCACCCCGACTGCCGGTGGTGCGGCGGGTTGGGATGTAGCCACTTTCCTAAGCGACATCACGATCCCGGATGGCGTCAGTATACCGCCGGGCACACGCTTCAAGAAAACCTGGGCTTTGCGCAACGATGGCGTGACCACCTGGAGCGGCAAGTATGAATTGATCTTCCTCTCCGGAGATCAACTGGGCTCACCAGCGGCCCAGGCCCTGGTGATCAACCCGGTAGCCCCGGGCGAGATGGGATTGATCTCTGTGGAACTGCTTGCCCCGGAGAAGCTCGGGAAATATATTGGCTTTTGGAAGATGCGCAGCCCGGACGGTACCGTGTTTGGGGTGGGGGCAGACAACAGACCGCTCTACACCGAGATCAACGTGGCCAAAGCCTATTATTTTCTGGATAATTTGTGCAGCGCAAGCTGGAGTACCGGCGAGAATCTGTTGTATTGTCCCAGTGTGGAAGGCGACAAGAAAGGCTGGTATACGACTTATAAACAATTGACCATGGAGAATGGCATTGCCGCTTCGCCTTCGCTGGTGATGGCGCCGCCCCAGGAAAACAACAGCCAGATCGTGGGGCGTTTCCGGCCGATCAAGATTTTCCCGGGAGCGCGCCTGCAAAGCCTGGTAGGCTGCCAGTTTGGTTACCCCAACTGCAAGGTCAAGATGAAGATCACCTATACCACCATAAATGATGTCGAGGTGCCGCTGGCAGAATATGCGGAGTACTATGACGGCTTCACCCAGGAAGTGAACATCAACCTGCAAGACCTGGGACTGGTGGGGCAGGAGATCGGGATCAATTTTTACGTGCTCACGGATGGCGGGCCGGAGGATGATATGAGCTTCTGGTTCAACCCGCGCATTACGGATTAGGCGCAAAAGCGCATTGCGGCAGATGAATTAAGGTATAATATTTCTCTGCCCAGGCCCCCGTAGCTCAATGGACAGAGTACCTGACTTCGAATCAGTTGGTTGCGCGTTCGAGTCGCGCCGGGGGCGCCTATATGTGGGGGGTAGAGGTCTGGTGAACGGCATATATGGCGGTATTTTGCCCTTCACCAGACTTCAATCTTAAAAAGTGTGCGAAACGCGTGCAAAACTTTTTTACTTCTCAAAACTTTCTTTAAGATTCGCACCTTGTTTGCGGATCAGCTTCTGAAATTCCGGGGGCAGAATGCAGGGCTGGGCGACATCAAAGATGTCATCCATCATGACTGCCGCCTGCACGTTGGCTGTGTTGAAATGGTGCCCATACATGTTCAGGGTGGTGCTGGGCTGTGAGTGTCCCAGGATGGAAGATACTGTCATAACCGGGATGCCGTGGTTGAGCATGATCGAGGCGGCGATGTGG
>JAGVAB010000117.1 GCA_020060485.1 Anaerolineales bacterium | reverse complement strand
TTAACTAATAATGGGATAAATGGACTTTGAAATATATTCTGATCATACGTATAATATTTTTCGACTCTTTCAATCCACGGAGCTAAATCATACTGCGAACCAATTTGTTCCCAAGTTTTAACTAAATATCTCTTTTTTAGAACATAAAGCCATCTTTTTTCTTGTATCAATGTTTCATCAAGATTAATAGGAAATACTATTGACCATTCCTTAATTTCTCCAGGCTTTTGTCTTGAAACCCAAATTTCAAGGATTTTTTGAAATTCTTCAAGCGTCCTTATATTATTTGTACGCAATTCGAAAACTGTTGAATAAACGAGTGATCTTATAATATTCTCGCTGTCAATACCTTCTATCTCCAAACAAGAACTAAGGATTGCAATATTTGTATGGAGTAGAAACCCTTCTATAGATTTAGGTTTTCCATCTTGAATAAATATTACTTTCATCAATCGAGACAGAGTCCTGTTTGCTGTTTCTCGATCCTTTATACTTACAGATGTTTTACCCAAAATCATTTTCCCTCCCCAATACATACCATCTCAGAAACTAAACCAAAGCTCTTATTCTTCGCACCTTTGAATTCTGTTCTTGACCATCACTTACGCTTTCATTTACGCAATTTGAATGTTCAGATGGAATAAATGTCTAACCTGCAATTGAAACAGTGTAACCATCAAAATCCTAGTATTCGCAAGTTTCCAGCAGCTTTTGAAAACCAATGAATACTACTAAAATTTCATTAATTGATATTGTACACCCAGGATAAAACTAAAAAAATTCCCGCAGAATAAAATCCTGCGGGAATAAAATCAACAACTTGCTTACACGCATTAATTTCCCTGCGCCAACTCCTCGGCATAGGCCAGATTACTCTGCGCACCCGGCTCAAACTTCAAATACTGCTCAGTGGCTTTGCTCAAGTCGGCATAATAGCCGCGGTACCGCTCGGGCAGCAAGGCCGCCAGTTGATACATGATCTCGTCCGTCACCAGCTGGCGTTGATCCCGGTCCGGTTTCTGGCCGTGCATGTCCAGGGTGAACACATTCCCGGAGACGATGTGGAAATCCGTCCTGCGCAGTCGGCGCAGATTGTCAAATATCTCCTCGCCGCCATAGTGCGCCAGCGGCAGGATGGGCACCCCGCTGTTCATGGCCAACAGCAGCACCCCCGGCTTGCCCTGCTGCAACCGGCCGTCTTCACTGCGCGTGCCCTCCGGGGCAATCGCCAGAATGCAATCTTTCTTTAGCGCTTGCCGGGATGCCTGCAAGGCGCTCATGTCAGCCTCGCCGCGCCGGATGGGAATCCCGCCCCAGTGATCCATCAAAATCCGCGAAATGGTGCTGTCCCACAGCTCTTCCTTGCCCAGCGGAACGATGGGCCGCGGCTGCAAATACGTCATCATCATGGGCGCATCCAGCGAATTGATATGATTGATGATCACGATCAACGGCCCCGTCCAGGGGATCTCGCCCATTGGATGAAGGTGGACGCGGGTGGCGATATCAAGCACGGCTTTCAAGGTGAATTGCGCCAGTTTGCCTTTCAGACTCATATTAAACCTCTATGATGGATAAAAAGGATAAGAACAGATGCAATTGATTGTATCAGAAAATAAATCCACCCCTGGAAAGGTTGAGTTCAAACTTGTCCTGAACCTGTCTCCTTGGGAAATGATCCGCTCGCACATCTCGACAAGCTCGATGTGCGAAAAAATCCGTACGCTGAACCTATCGCAGCGTACGGATTCTCTAATCAAAAAAGCAAATGGATCTTACAAACCGGCAGCAGACTTGAGCGCCGCGGCGCGATCGGTGCTTTCCCACGGCAGATCCAGGTCATCACGGCCGAAGTGACCATAGGCAGCCACCTGACGGTAGATCGGGCGGCGCAGGTCCAGGTCGCGCAGGATGGCGCCGGGACGCAGGTCGAAATGCTCGTCCACCAGCTTGACAATCTTCTCGTCAGCAATATGGCCGGTGCCGAAGGTCTCCACGTTGATGCTCAACGGGCGGGCCACGCCAATGGCATAGGCCAACTGCAATTCGCAGCGATCGGCCAGGCCGGCCGCCACAATGTTCTTGGCCACCCAGCGGGCTGCATAGGCTGCCGAGCGGTCCACCTTCGTCGGATCCTTGCCGCTGAAGGCTCCCCCGCCATGGCGGCCCATTCCGCCGTAGGTATCCACGATGATCTTGCGTCCGGTCACGCCAGCATCGCCCAGCGGGCCGCCGATGTGGAAGCGGCCGGTCGGGTTAACGTAGATGTTGACATCAGCATAATCCACCAGACTGGCAGGCAGCACAGGCTTGATCACATGCTCAATGACTGCCGCACGAATGTCTTCCTGCGAAGCATTGGCCGCGTGCTGGGTGGAGATCAACACAGTGGGAATACGCACGGGCTTGCCCTTGTTGTATTCCACCGTTACCTGCGACTTGCCATCCGGGTAAAAGAAATCCACTGTGCCGTTCTTGCGCACTTCCGCCAGGCGGCGAACGAGCTTGTGGGCATAGTGGATCGGGGCGGGCATCAAAACATCCGTCTCGGTGCAGGCATAACCGAACATCATACCCTGGTCGCCGGCGCCCAAAGCCTCGATCTCGGCTTCGCTCATCTCGCCAGACTTGGACTCAAGGGCCTGGTCCACGCCCATGGCAATATCACCCGACTGCTGGGAAATGGCCGACATGACACCGCAAGTGGAGCCGTCAAAGCTCTTCTTACCGCGGTCATAGCCAATGCCATTGACAACTTCACGCACCAGTTCGTCGAAATTGACGAAGGCCTCGGTGGTGATCTCGCCCATGATCATCACAAAACCGGTCTTGGTGGCTGTCTCACAGGCCACACGCGAGCGCGGGTCCTGAGTCAGACACGCATCCAGAACAGCATCGCTGATCTGGTCGCACATCTTGTCCGGGTGTCCCTCGGTCACCGACTCGGAAGTGAACAGGTACTGCTCCGAGTTCATGAAAGTGTTGGTCACAAATACCTCCTTTGAAAAAGAAAATGCCCCTCCGGTTTGATTACAGGGGGCAAGATAGCTTAATGCCCTCCTATCTTCCAGAATGCTTTCCTGACGGAATTGGCACCTTAGCTGCAAGAGCCAGGTTGCCGAGGTTTCAAAGGGCCGGTCCCTCCACCTCTCTGGATAAGAGCGCCATACGGGGCTGTTGAATTGTTAAAACGCATATTATCATAGATTTTTTGCGCTGTCAAACCGGTTGGCCTGCTCTCTCCAGACCATTTCCAAAGTTCATTTTCTGTTTCCTTACCTTAATGATGACGCCAAATTACGGGCCAATAAGCCCTGGCTTGCGGATGTTGTCGGGGTTTCTGCACCCCCACTCCTCGAGCTCCCCCGGCTGGTACACCAGAAGGCATGGCTTTCTCAGAGTAAATATTCCATTTACTTCTTTTATTGATGGCACCAGGCCGGACGAAAGACGGTCTGTGCATCACCGGGGTTTATTCACCCCACCCCTCGAACTCCCCTCCCCGCTGCTTGCCTGACATATCCCAATGCATTCTTCTGCGGGAAGGGGAGCTTTTTGTGCGGTGTTGAGCAGCGGCTTCGCCGCTGCTCAACACCGCACGTTTCTT
>JAGVAB010000015.1 GCA_020060485.1 Anaerolineales bacterium | reverse complement strand
GCCGGGGAGATTAAATAGCGACAGCCATTTTGCAATGGCTGTCTACATGCGGGGATTTTACCGTCCGCTTAGAGGAAGCCGTAGAAAGGCTTCCCGAAGTACCCTCGGGGACGCGAACCCCCTTCGGGCATGATATACCCTTGCGGGCACAAAGTGGGCGCGGAGAGACTCGAACTCACGACCTCACGGATGTGAACCGTGCACTCTAACCAGCTGAGCTACGCGCCCGAAGCGTCCATGATTTTAGCACATCCCGCACGACTTGGCAAGGATTTGACGAGACGCGGTATAATTATAAGGTTGAGGAATTTTGCATAACAGGAAGGCAAAGAGCATTCAGTATGGACATTGGACACAAGGTTGAACCTATTGATATCAACAAGGAAATGCGCAATTCGTATATCGATTATGCGATGAGCGTCATCGTTGCGCGTGCTTTGCCAGACTCACGCGATGGCCTGAAACCGGTCCACCGGCGCATCCTGTTTGCCATGCATGACATGGGCCTGCGCGCCAACACCCCCCACAAGAAATCAGCCCGTATCGTGGGTGAAGTTCTGGGCAAGTATCATCCCCACGGCGACTCCTCTGTATATGAGGCCATGGCGCGCCTCTCGCAGGACTTTTCCATGCGCTACCCGCTGGTGGATGGGCAGGGTAACTTCGGCTCAATCGACGGCGATTCACCGGCTGCCATGCGCTATACGGAAGCACGCCTGGCCCGCATGGCCGAGGAAATGCTGGTTGACATCGACAAGGACACGATAGACTTTGGCGAGAATTTTGATGGCAGCCTCAAAGAACCGCTTGTGCTGCCTTCCCGGCTGCCCAACCTGCTCCTCAACGGTTCATCCGGTATTGCTGTGGGCATGGCCACCAACATCCCTCCCCACAATTTGAATGAACTTTGCGGGGCGCTGGTTTACCTGATTGATAATTATGAGGATGCGGAAAATATCGCACCCGAGAAATTGATGGAGTTTGTCCAGGGGCCCGACTTTCCCACAGGCGGGGTGATCGCCGGGCGGGAAAGCATCCTGCAGGCATACAGTACCGGCCGCGGCCGGCTGATCGTGCGCGGCCAGGTGGAAGTGCGCCCCACAGCCAATGGCCGGGCGTCAATCGTGATCACCGAGATTCCTTTTCAGCTTAACAAGACCAGCCTGATCGAGCGCATCGCCGAGCTGGTGCGCAGCGGCAAGCTGGACGGTATCTCCGACCTGCGCGATGAATCCGACCGTGAAGGCATGAATATTTTCATTGAGGTCAAACGCGGCGCCCAGCCCCAGCGGATCGTTAACCAACTCTATAAATACACTGCCCTGCAGTCCACTTTTGGCGTGAACCTGCTGGCGCTGGTGAATGGCGAACCGCGGCTATTGTCTCTCAAACGGGCATTATTGATCTATATCGACCATCGGTTTGAGGTGATCACCCGCCGTGCCCAGTTTGACCTGGACAAGGCCCGCCGCCGTGAGCACATCCTGCTGGGTTTGTTGATCGCCCTGGCGTATCTGGATGACATCATCGATACCATCCGCAAATCACCGGATGCAGATGTTGCCAAAGTGCGTCTCATGGAGCGGTTTAATCTTTCCGAAGAACAATCCCAGGCCATTCTGGATTTGCAATTGCGCCGTCTGGCAGCTCTGGAACAACAAAAGATTGAAGATGAAATGCGGCAGGTGCGCGAATTCATCACGTATCTGGAAGACCTGCTTGCCCACCCGGAAAAGATTCGGGCAGCGATCAAAACCGACCTGGAAGAGATCGCTGAAAAATATGGCGATGCGCGCCGTACCCGCATCCTGCCGAATAATTTTGGCGAGTTTCGCGAAGAAGACCTGGTCAAGGATGAGCCGGTGCTGATCAGCCTCACCGAGCAGGGTTACATCAAGCGTGTTTCCATTGCCGCCCATCGCATTCGCAATCGCGGCCGGCTTGGCGCATCGGGTCAGGCTCTGCGTGACGAAGATGCGATCATGCATATGTTCCATGCCCGCACACATGATATCCTGCTTTTCTTCTCTGACCAGGGCAAGGTTTACTCGGAGCGCTGCTTCAATATTCCCGAGGCTGGACGGGCAGACCGCGGCAAGTCGATCATCAATTTGCTGCCGCTGGAAACGGATGAACAGATCACCGCGATGGTGGCTGTGCCCGATTTCCAGACAGCCAAATATTGCACCATGGTGACCAACAATGGATTCATCAAACGCGTCTCCTTGTCAGAATTTGAGAGTGTACGTCCCTCTGGCCTGATTGCCATCAGCCTGGAAGAACATGACAAACTGGGTTGGGTGCGCCTTACCAGCGGCAAGGATGACATCATCCTGGTCACCGAGCAGGGCCGGGCGCTGCGCATAGGCGAGAATCAGGTGCGTACCATGGGCCGCCAGGCACGTGGTGTGAATGCCATCAGATTAAAGACCAACGACCATGTGACAGCCGTGGAAGTGACCGAACCCGACGGCTATCTATTGGTGGTTACTGAACTGGGGTATGGCAAGCGTACCCCGCTGGATGAGTATCCGGTCAAGGGGCGCAATACCCAGGGCGTCTATACCACCAACCACACTTACCTGGACAAGATTGGCAAGATCGTGGATGCCAGGGTGGTGCAAAAGGACGACCAATTGACCCTTATCACCCTGTCCGGTCTGGTGCTGCGCATCGAGGTGGAAAGTGTGACCATATCCAGCCGTTCCACCCGCGGCGTGCATCTGATGGATGTCAAAAAGGGCGACAGTGTGGTTTCGCTGGCCCGCATTCAACATTTTGCAGAACGCCTGCTGCCCACCGAACTTGTGTTTGAACCAGTGGAGGATGAAGATCTGCTGGCGCCAGATGATTTTGACGAGGTTTTGGACACGGAAGACGACTCCTGATCCGGGAACCCGCCACCGGGCTGTTCAACCCAAACCGGCTTCCCTCCCCGCGGTGCTTGACACCAAAGGGAAGGCAGCCGGTTTTTATGCATGCCGTGCTGCTTAAATGAGCGGGCGGGATATCAGCCGAGGGGCAGCCACACTCTGCCAGTCAGGATCAGCAAAAAAGCGCCCATCAGACAGGTCATCATCAACAGCAACAAAACAACGATGAAGCGCTGTGGGGCGGTCATGCCAAGAATCCTGCCGGCATTCTTTTTCTTGGCGGCCTTCTTTCGTTCAGGCGATTCCTGAACAGGTTCGTCATCTTGATAGGATGATGCGGCTGAGTTTCGTAGATCGTCCAGCATGATTCATCTCTCCTTGCAGCTTGCGCTGGCATTAACCCCTGATCTTTCTGATAAGGTGGCTGGCTTTGCCTTTCTTGAAGCAAAACCAGTATGTACCTATTGTACCGGATTTTCGCCGAACGGGCGAAGGTGAACATCTCCGGCGGAAAAGGTTTGTTCGCGGCCGTCTGCCAGTGTCAGACGCAGCCCGCCTTCCGGGCTGATCCCGGCCACAATTCCGCTGACAATCTGATGATTGGGTTGCATGAGTTGTACCCGTTTTCCAACAAAGGCCAGACGGGTTTCCCAAGCTTGAAGGAAGACCGGACTGGTGATCTGTTTGCGCCAGGCAAACAGGTGTTCCAGGATGGCAGCCAGCAGTTCCCAACGCGGCACCGGTCTGCCTGCTGCTTCTTCCACGCAGGTGGCTGGAAATAGAACTTCTTCTGCTGGCGGCACGGCTTTCGGGCTGACATTCACCCCAATCCCCAGGATCACCGCCTGAGGTGCATCACCCTGCCAGATCGTTTCGGCAAGGATGCCGGCTGTTTTTTTGTCATGCAGCAAAACATCGTTCGGCCATTTGATCTGCGGCTGGAGTTGGCAGCTTTCCAGCGCAAGGCAGAGCGCCAGACCGCCGAGGGGAGAAAAGAGGGCCAGTTTTTGGCATTCTTGCGGTGTGGGCCGCAGTACCAGGCTGAAGGCCAAAGCGCTGTCTGGCGGCGTTACCCAGCGGCGGTCCAATCTTCCCCGGCCGGCCGTCTGGGTATCGGCAATTACCAGGCTGCCATCCATAGCTCCGTCAGCCGCCCAGTCGCTGGCGAGATCATTGGTGGAGGTAACGGATGCATAGTAGCGGCAGTCCGGCACGGCGAGATGCTGCAGTGCGTCTGGCTGCATATCGGCAGAGAAATCGGCCAATCTTCCTACTCCTTTTCCCGAAAAAGCTATGCGATTAACTCATAGCGCTTAAGGGCAGTATCCAGGATTAAATTGACCAATTGGGTGTGATCCACCCCATCGGCCTGGGCTTCGATCACAATATCCGAAATGCCCGGCGAAAGCCCTGGCAGCGGATTGATTTCCAGAATATATGGTTTGCCGCCATCATTGGCATCCAGCCGGAAATCCACCCGGGCCACATCCAGGGCGCCAGTCACACGGAAGACGGCGGCGGTGAGCCAGTTCAATTCGTCCACCACGTCCTCATCCAGCGGCGCCGGGCAAAGGTAGGTCAACTGGTCGGCAAGGTCAACTTTGAGGCGGTTGCTGTACACGGCGTCGCTGTTCAGGTAGGGCTTAAGGTCAACCTCCATGGGCGGGAGGAAACGTAAACCAGCCTGTACCCGCGGCGCAGATGTATTGACCGGCAGACGGCGTGCCACCGGCCCATGCAGGTTGCCAACCACGCCTACCGTTACCTCGCGGCCTTCAATGAAGGTTTCCACCAGCGCCGGCTGCTTGTAACGCTCCAGGATGTAACTCACCTGCTGGCGCAGTTCGGCCTCGTCATGCACCACCGACTTGAGGGAAACGCCCATGCCTGTGCCTTCCCGGCTGGGTTTGACGAAAAGCGGGAAGGAAAGATCGTCGTGCAAATCCTCCGAGACCCGCTCAAAGGTTTGAAAATTGGGGGTGGGCAATTCGTGCCAGTGCAGGATGCGTTTGGTCATGGGTTTGTCCAGAGCCAGAGCCAGGGTCAGCACCTTCGAGCCGGTATAAGGGATGCGCATCATTTCAAGAATGGCCGGGATTTGGGCTTCACGCGCATCTCCAAAGTGTCCTTCGCTGATGTTAAAGCAGATGTCCGGTTTGTAGGTTCGTATAGTGTCAAACAGGCTGCCATCGGCTTCCAGAAATTCGCAGTCATGGCCGCCGGAACGGATGGCCTCAACCAGGGCGTTGATCGTACTTTCTGAGTCAAGATCATCCCACTGGTCTGCACTCATGCCGGTCCAATGGGGGGCATTGATCTTGAGGTTTGCCAATAATGCCACACGAAATTTTTTCATGTGCAGAAATTCTCCTTTTTTTATTGTAAAGGTTTTCGCACCGCTGCGGGGTCAGTGGTTATCCGGAAAGCTGCTGGTCGTTAATCCCCGAATGATGCTTCTCATCAAAAAAAAGAAAAGCGCCGTGCGGCGCTTTTCGTGTTGAATGAACCAGGCGATCCGCTAGGCAGGGTGGTTGGCAAAGTAGGTATCTAATTCCAGGACCAGCGCTTCTTTCTCGTCTGCGCTCAGGAAAGTGGCCAGGAAGCTGTTACGCGCCAATTGATAGAGATCTGCGCGGCTCAGGTTGAGGGCTTCCTGCACGGCCAGGTAGTTCTCGTTGACATAGCCGCCAAAATAGGCGGGATCATCGGAGTTGACCGTTACACACAGTCCCAGGTCGAGCAGCTTCTTGATGTCATGATCTTCCATTTTGTCGTAGACGCGCAGCTTGATGTTGGAAAGCGGGCAAACAGTCAACGGTGTTTGGGTTTCTTTGAGGCGGGCAAGCAATTTGTCATCCTGAATACTGCGCACACCATGGTCAATGCGCATGGCGCCCAGGTTGTCCAATGCACCCCAGATATAGGCTGGCGGGCCTTCTTCTCCCGCATGGGCTACTGCCAGAAATCCCGACTGACGCGCTTTTTCATACACGCGCTGGAATTTTTCCGGCGGGTTGCCGACTTCGGATGAGTCCAGACCAACGGCTGCAATCCAATCCTGATACTTGGCGCCTTCCTCAAGGGTACTGAAAGCGGCTTCTTCGCTCAGGTGACGCAGGAAGGACATGATGAGCCTGGAGCTGATCCCGAATTTTTTACGGGCATCCGATAGCGCCCGGTGAATTCCGGTGATCACGGTTTTGAATGGAACACCCCGATCGGTGTGGGTCTGAGGATCGAACATGATCTCGGCGTGCCGCACGTTCTGCTCATGTGCTTTGGTCAGGTAAGCCCAGGTCATGTCATAAAAGTCCTGTTCATACAGGAGCACGTTGGTGCCGAGGTAATAGATATCCAGAAAGTCTTGCAGATTATCGAATTGATAAGCAGCCCGCACGTCTTCCACGGATTTGAATGCCAGGGTAATATTGTTGCGCCGGGCTAATGCGAACATCAGTTCAGGTTCCAGTGTGCCCTCAATGTGCAGATGTAATTCTGCTTTGGGCATTTTTTCGATGAAACTCCGCATTGCGCCTCCTGTTTAAGCTGATCAGTACCATCATTAAAATAGGATACAGATATTTATTATATGTGATTTTTGATTCTGTGTGTTAATATTTTTCAGATCAAACCTTGATACAATCAGACTGGGATTGGGTGGAGGCGGTGTTTTTTTGATGCTTGACCAAGTTCCCGTAACAGGACTATAATCACTTATTGAGGATTTGCTTCAAAGTTAGGATCGAGGTGGTCTATGCCAATTTATACTTATCGGTGCGAGAATTGCGGTGTGCAGTTTGATCACACCCAAAAATTTACAGACGAACCGCTCAAGCGCTGCCCTGAGTGTAATAAACGCGCCTTGCGCAAGATTTATACGCCTGTGGGGGTTGTCTTTAAAGGCTCCGGTTTCTATGCCACTGATCACCGCTCACCTTCCGGGATGAAAGCAGCCAGCAAAGGCGGCGAGGAGAAGCCTGCTGTCTCCGAGGCGAAAACCGAGTCCAAGGCTGCCAGCAACGCTGCTTCTGAGGCTGCTTCCAGCTCTGCAAAAACGGAGTGAACCCGTAAACAGGGTATTGAAATCACAGCTCGGCTATACGCCGGGTTGTTTTTTGTTAACCAACAGGCAAATTCAATTTTGCGGCTTGCGTTTGTGCCTGGTTCCCATACCCCCATCCCTGCTGGTATTACTATAATATCCCCCTGTATATAGCGTAATAATACCAAAAAATTACCAATTTCAGACATAGTTCAGTACATTTATCCTGAACATGTTGATTGTGATGCGGGTTTAATTCGTGTATAATTAACGCATGTTCCGAATGAAACCCGCACTGCAAATCGCATTCCTGCTTTTAATGATCCTGGCCCTGCCAGGAGCTGTGGTGCAGGCGCAGGATGCAAGCAGCGAATATTACCCGCAAACCGGTCATTATGTGGCTGGTCAATTTTTGGCGTTCTATCAAAGTGCGCCAGACAATCTGCGCCTGTTTGGTTATCCCCTAACAGAAGCTTTTGTAGACAATGATGGTCAATTGGTGCAATATTTCCAGCGCGCCCGGCTGGATCTGATAAATGGGGCCATTCAGGTTGCGCCGCTGGGTAAATTGCTGTACGATGCGGGCGCTCCGCTGGCGCCGGTTTCCACCAGCAGCGCCATGTGCCGGCGCTTTGCTGAAACCGGCAAGAGCGTGTGCTATGCTTTTCTGCAATTTTATGACCAGTACAATGGCTCCTTGTATTTTGGCCAACCCATTTCGGATCTGGAAGTGCGCGAAGATAGTCGTTTTGTGCAGTACTTCGAAAATGTGCGCATGGAGTGGCATCCCAATGCCCCTGAAGGCGAGAAGGTAGTCCTCACCCATCTGGGCCGCATGTATTTTGATACCCATGTCAATAACCCTGCCTTGACGCGCCCGGTCAGCAGCGCTGGCAGTGATATCATTAATTCCCCCATGCAATTGCAGGCATATGCTTTTGTCAAGGAAGCCCTGCTTCCGGTTTCTGCCAAGCAGACCCTGTATCTGATCGTGCAGGATGCCCAGTTCCAGCCGGTGCAAGGCGCCAATCTGTTGATCACCCTGTACTTCCCGGATGGGACAGTCAAGGATGCCCGCCCGGCCGCCACCAACGAGAACGGGATCAGCGAATTCGTGTTTCAGGTTCCCGATCTTTACAAAGTGGATCAACTCATTGAAGTAGAAGTGAGGGTAGATTATCTGGGCAGTTCCACCAGGACTTCAACCTGGTTCCGCATCTGGTGGTAATTCCTCCTGTTTTTGCTTATTGAAACGGCTGCCCGAATGGGCAGCTTTTTTTTGACCCAATCAAATTGAATGATCAAAATTTGTCTCTTTCTCCCTTGACTTTATTATGTCCACATGATAATATATCGCTAATGTCATATAGCGATAAGGAAATATAATCATGTCTCTGGAACATGCAATTCTTGGTTTTCTCAATTACGAGCCAATGACCGGCTATGATATCAAAAAGATGGTGGACCTTTCTGTGTCCCATTTTTGGCCTGCTGTACAGAGTCAGATCTATAAAACGCTGGGCCGTATGGAGGCTAACGGATGGCTGGATGTGGAGACCATCCCCCAGGAGCCGCGTCCGCCGCGCAAGGTCTATCAACTGACGGACACGGGGCGCAGCGAGTTGTTCCGTTGGCTGGAGACGCCGCAGCCGGCCAGCGAGGTGCGTTTGGCCTGGCTGATCCAGGTCTTCTTTGGCGGCCGCTGCAGCGATGAAACCGTGCTGGCTTTGCTGGAACACCAGCTTGCCATTCAGCGCAGGCGCTTGCAGGGGTTTTCTTCCATTCCGGCGGAAAATCGCGACCAGATGAGCGATGATGATCCGCGGGATCGCTTTTACTGGATGCTGACAGTCGATTTTGGCGTGGCTCAGGCTATGGCTCAGGTGCGCTGGCTGGAAGAGGTGATCGCCAATATCCGCAGCGGTGATTATCGCTTACCAACCATTCAAGGTTTTTAACAGAGGTTTTCCAATGAAAGCAATCCATCTCTCCAATCCTGTACGCATTGCAATTGGCCTTTTTCTGGCACTCACTGGCGGCCTGGCTTTTGTGCTGGCCTTTCCGCCCTACGAGATCTGGCTGCTGGCCCTGGTGGGTTATATCCCGGTGCTGATTGCCCAGTATCGCATTTTGCCGCCCAGGCTGTCTTCGTTGGCAACCGCGGTGGCAATTGCTGTCTGGCTGCAAGGCTATCTTGGACCGGTCTTTGCCCCGATAGGTACCTTTATGGTTTGGCTGCCGTTGATCGCCGGCGGCATCAGCTTTCTGACGGATAGCGGCTTGCGTGCTTTTCATGCCAAAACCGGTTACCGCTGGTTTGTGCTGGGCGGGATTTCCTCCTGGGCCGGCAGCGAAATGATTCGTTTGTTCCTGCCCATTGCCGGCACATGGGCATTCATTGCTTATCCCTTTTACCGCCAGCTATGGCTTATTCAGCCGGTGAGCATTTTTGGCATCATTGGCATGGGCATGCTGGTAATGCTGGTCAATCATGTGCTGGCTTTGTGGCTTTTGGGCTGGCTGGACGCCCGCTGGACACTGGCCGCTGATGCTCCGCTCCTGGAGGCTGGTTTGCTGCGCCGCTGGAAGCTTGCAGGTGCGGTCATTATTACCTCCTGGGTGGTGATCGGCCTTGTACTATTGAATACCCCTTTGGGCACACCTGCCCTCAGGGTGGCCGCAATTCAGCCTGATGTTTCACCCATCATTTCGGCCAATCAGGGCCAGGATGAATTGGTGGCAAATTTGCATGCAAATATGCTGGTACAGACTCGCAAGGCTGCCGAGCAGGGGGCGCAGTTCATTGTCTGGCCAGAAGGTTCATTCCTGTGGGACCCACAGGTGCAGGACAAGCTTGATCTGACGGGGCTGGCTGCTGAAACAGACGCCCATCTGGCGGTGGGATATGTGGTGGTTGAGGAAAACGGATTCCGCAATGAGGCCACAGTCATTAACCCACAGGGGGAGTTTCTGGGCGTGTTTGGCAAAGACCATCCGGTGGTGTTTGGCGGCGAGACCAGCCTGAGCCGCGGCACATACCCGGTTTATCAAACGCCGCTGGGGGTGCTGGGCACGATCATTTGCTATGATCTGGATTACACCGATACAGCCCGCAAGTTGGCGGCGCAAGGCGCACAGTTGATCGGTGTGCCCTCCAATGACTGGGGCAGCATTGCCAACAAGCATTACACTCATGTGGTCTTTCGGGCTGTCGAAAACCGGGTGGCGATGGTCAAGGCGGATGGCGGTTTTGACTCGGCCATCATTGATCCCTTCGGCCGTATTCTGGCGCTGGCAGCTTACCCTGAAGGCGGTGAAGCCACGCTTGTGGCGGATGTGCAGATCGGCAGCGGCCGGGGTACCCTGACCACCCGTCTGGGTGACTGGATGGGCTGGCTCGGCCTGGTTGGGATGATCTTCTTTGGCTTTGGGGGCAAGTGGCTGGAGAAAAGGGCAAAATAAGACCAGCCTCCCGTGGAGTGAATCCACGGGAGGCTGGTTGTATCCGCGCCATCAGGCACAAGGTCATTTTTGCATTAACCGCTCGTAGAAGACAGCCACCTGCGAGCGCACCAGGTTGATCTCGGCTCGTTCCCGGATGATGCGCTGGTTGATCCCGGCTGCCGCCTGGCGCAGTTGCGGGTTTTCCAGGGCCAGCACCAGGGCTTCGGCCAGGGCCTGGGCTTTGTCTGATTCCACCAACAGGCCGTTGACACCCGGCACGATCCACTCCCGCAGGGATTCGATATCACCGGCAATGGGGAAGCAGCCAATCGCCATGGCTTCCAGCAAAGAATTGGGTGTGCCGTCATGGGCGCTGACCGAGACAGACACCGCTGCGTGTTGAAAGAGTGCCCATAACTGCTCTTGAGAAAGGTAGGGCAGCAGATGAACCTGTTGGCTGATTTTGAGTTTTGCCAGCCAGTTCTCGGCTTCTTCCTGTCCTTGCATGGCAGCGCACAGGAAGCGGGCAGAAGGCACCCTTTCCAGCACCATAGGGATGGCCTGGAAGAAAATGTCATTGCGCACGCTGCCGGGGCGGAAGCCGCGCGGGTTGATTACCAGTGGAGTATCCTCCGGGAATGGGGGCAAGCCCGCCAGGATGGGCATGGGCCGGGCTGTGCCGGTTTCCACCAGATCGAGGCCACCGCTGCCGGGGACTTCCAACACCGTTTTTTCTTCGGCAAATCCCCATTGGTGGGCCAGGCGGATATCGCGCCGGGCGTCGGCCACCAGTCCATCCGCGCGTGTCAGGGTACGTTCTGTCAGGCGGCGCATGGCGGCAGAGCCGCGCCCGTGCAGGGTGAGATCATTGCCCCAGATGGATACCGCCAGGGGGACACTGGCGGGGGCATGGGCAGCCAGCATGCCCTCAAAGGGAATGCGCAGGGCATGGATCAGATCGGGCTGCACCTGGTGTACCAGACGGCGAAAGCGGGGGCCGTGAACCAGCAGGGTCAATGGCCCCAATACATAGCGCATCTTTTGGAAGATATTCCGAAATTTGGCGACGATGCGGCGCGGGCGGCGTTCAGGCGGGGTTGGTGCGACCGCAGCTGTGCTGCGGCCAGCCTGGCTGCCAGACAGGGCCGAAAAAGCCACTGGAAAAATGAACATCTCCTCCACATCCTGCGGTATTTCACAGGGGAAGGTGCTGACCAGGCTGACCCGGTGGTTCATGGCGACCAGGCCGCGGATCCAGCGGCGGGTGATGGGGCTGCGCCCATCGGCAACCAGCAAGATGTGCATTGCGCCTCCTACCAAATGGCCGCGGCAGCTTTGGCAAAGACTGCCGCCATGCGTTCCAGATTGATCTCCTGGCTGACAATGCGGAAAGACTCGCGTCCCATGTTGCGCAAATTGCCTGCATTGCTCAAAGCCAGGTGCAGAGTCTCCTGTAGGGCAGCCACATTGCCGGGCGGGATAACCCAGCCGTTGCCGGAGCGTACCAGGTCGGACTGGGTGCCATCGGCCTCACCCACGATCACCGGCAGGGCAAAGGACATGGCTTCCTGCACGGCCAGCCCGCCCGTGCCGGGCAGGACGAAGAGATCGGCGGCGTTGAAGAGGGGTGCCAGCTCAGCGCCGTGCCGCGCCCCGTGGAAGCGGGTGCGGGGATATAGCCCGGCGGCCAGGTTCTCCAGGGCGGGGCGTTCGGGGCCGTCACCCACAATCCACAGTTCGGGTTGCTGATCTTCGGGCAGGGCGGCGCAGGCTTGCAGCAGGGCATCCACCCGCTTGCGGGCCTGCAGGCGGCCGACGAACAACACCAGCGGACGGCCGTCCCGAAATTCTGCCGGGCGGGCGGGCATGGTGTGCGGCGGGCGCGGCGCGACCGCATTGGGGGCTACGAAGATGCGCTTTTCCGAAAACCCCAGACGGGCAAATTCTGCAGCACCTTGCTGGCTGTAGGCGATCAGGGCATCAAATCGCTGCAGGTGGTCTTTGAACCACAGGTCTTGCAGTTGTTGTTGCAGCCAGCTGCGGGCGGGAGCACCCAATCCCCAGCCGATGACCGGCCGGCTGCGGGCGTGCATCCAGCGGATGGCGGCCAGATTGCTGACTTCGCGCGGGTTGGTGGAGGTTACCAGGATATCCGGCTGCCAGCTTTCCAGCCAGTCGAGCATGTTCTCCTGCCGGCACAAGTAGAGAGCGCCGCGCAGGATGTGGCGGTTACGGGCTGCATGGAATTCGGCGATCTGCGGACGATCATCGCATTCGATCATTTCCTCTGGACGGGGCAGCCCGGCAAAGACACACACCCCGCGTGGAAAGGCCTGGGGCAGGGTATCAAAAAAGGGCACCCGATAAGAAGGCAGCACACGCTGCTGGACGCCAAGGCGCGGCTGGGCAGGTCTCATGTGATTACCTGGATGGTTGAGCCGCGCGGGGTTTTCTCAACTTCAATGCGGGCCGGGAAGGCATCCTTGAGTTCTTCCAGATGGGTGATGACCAGAATGCGGGCGAAGTCATCCCGCACCATGTTGATGATCTCGATCAGACGCTGGCGGCCCTCGCTGTCCTGGCTGCCGAATCCTTCATCTATGACCAGCATTTGCAGCCGCCCGCCGGCACGCTGGGAGAGGACTCGGGACAGCGCCAGACGAATGGCAAAGTTGATGCGAAAGGCCTCGCCGCCGGAAAAAAGCTCATATTCACGATACCCGGCCGCATCGCTGATGAGAATGTCGAGGGTGTCTTTTTTATCCTGGCGTTTTTTGTCCTTATAATCGCGCTGGGTTAAAAAGCGGACTGACATCTGGCCATCCGTCAGACGGTCGAGAATGTCGTTGGCCTGGGTTTCAATCTCGGGCAGGGCCTGTTCGATCAACAGGGCCGGGACGCCGTCCTTGCCGAAAGCGCGTTCCAGGGTTTTCAGTTGACCGATGCTGCGGGCGGTTTCATCCCGTTTGTGCTGGTATTCCTTCAGGCGCTGGCGCAAGGTCTGAATGACTCCCACTTCCTGTTCAGCACCGCCGATATGGGTGCGCAGCAGGTTTTCACGTTCTTGCAGGCTGCGCAAATCCCTTTGGGACTGAAGGGTATCGGGCAGGTCGACGCTCATTTGCTGCACGCTGGATTCCAGATTATTGAAATCACTTTGCGCTTTTTCCACATCCCGCTGGCTCTCGTCCACCTGGGAATGCAGGTTTTTCATCTCGCGCTCCAGAGGTTCCAGAGCTGCCCGGGCATTTTCCAGTTGGCGGAATTCCTCCTGGCTGGAACGGGTTTCCTCTTCCGTTCTGCGGGCAGCTTCGTGGGCCTCGGCGTCATAGCCGAGAGTTTTGATGGCTGCCTCAATCTCGTTGAGGGCGGCCTGGTCCTGGCGGGCATAATCTGCTTCTTGCAGCAGGCGGTTCAATTCTGTCAGGCGCAGCTGACCGGTTTGCTGCCATTCGTTCTGCTCGTTCTGGGTGCGGGTTTGGTTGTCTTCCAGTTGGTCCAGCTGGCGCTGCTGCTGGTGGAGGTCAGCTTCCACAGTTTGCAGGTCCTTGAGCGCCAGTTGGATCTCCTGCAGACGGTTTTCAATGTCTTTGACCAGTGCCTGGTTGGCACGATGGCGGTCACCCAGCTGCGTGCCCTCGCTTTCCAGGTGAGCGATCAGTTGCTGTGGATCTTCCAGCGGCTGACCGCATAATGGACAGCCGGTTTCTTGCGTTTCTCCGAGTTGATCGATACGCGCTTTCAGCTCGTCCATGTGATCTTTGAGGCGCTTGTTCTCGGCTCTGGCCTCTGTTTGCTCGTCTTGCAGGTGCTGCTTCTCTTCTTCCAGCGCCGGGCGGGCAGCCAGTTTCGTTTGGGCTTCTTCAAGTGCGTGCTGCAAGCCGGAGAACTGCTTTTCCATTTGGGCGGCAGCCTGCACCTGGTCTGCGATCTTCTGCGCTCTTTCCTGTAGATGCTCCTGCTCCTGCACCAGCCGCGCCCGCTGGTTTTCAATTTCCTTGGTTAACTCAGATCGTTTGGTTTCAAGCTTCAGGAACTGAATCTGACTCTGACCCCAGGCATCCAGTTCCTGGCGGGCGGTTTGCCATTGCTGATAGGCGGCGGTGATCTTTTCGGCTCTGTGCAACAATTGGCGGTCGGTTTCATATTCAACCTGCCGCTCCCGCAATGTCTGGCTGCGTTGCTCCAGACGCTGGCGGGCTTGCTGCACCTGTTCGCCGAGGGTCAGCAGGAACTGCTGTTGTTGGTGTAGGGCATCTTGCAGGCGGCGCTGGTTTTCCAGGGCAGTTTCCTGGGCTTTGCGGGTTGCCGTCAGTTGCTCCAGTTCACCTTGCAATTGCTGCAGACGGGCACGCCGGGCTGGTTCTTCCTCAATTTCCTTCAGGAGTTCAGCAAGTGAGCTCTCGATAATTGCCAGTTCTTTTTCCAGATCGCGCCGCCGCAGGCTGGCGCGATCGCGGTAGCCCTCCCAGACTTCAAGGCCCAGAATGCTGGTCAGAATGCGTTTGCGGTCTCCGGGCTTCTGTTGGGCGAATTGATCGGCCTTCCCCTGCAGGAAGAAAGAGGCATTGGTGAAAGTTTCGTAATCCATCGACAAGGTGTGCTGAATGCGCTTTTCGGTGGCGCGCAGGGTATGTTCGGTCAAAGAACGCCAGTTCTGGTCGCCATCCTGCACGTAGAATTCCAGCACAGAAGTCTTGCCGCGCGGATTGCTGCGCTGTACACGGTACAGGTCGTGCTCATATTCGAAGTCAAAGATCACTTCAGCCGAATCGGCGTAGCGGTTGATGTTTTCCTCGTTCTTGCCGCGCGCCTGCCCGAACAGTACCCAGGTGATGGCATCCAGCAGGGAGGATTTGCCTGCTCCGTTGGCGCCGCTGATGCAGGCCACATCCAGATTGCTGAGATCCAGGTTAACCGGGTCGAGGTAGGAAAGAAAGCCGCGCAATTGCAGACGTACTGGGATCATAGATTGGGTCGCCTTTCCTGCTGGCCGGGAGTCGTGTTTTCCATGTTCCGGGGCGTAACCAGTATCTTGTCCACCCGGCGGCCGTCCATGTCCATCACTTCAAATTGCCAGTTGCAGCAATCCAGAGTCTGGCCGGCGGACGGGATGGTATCGAACTGGCTCATGATAAAGCCCCCCAGGGTCTGGAAACCGACCCGGTCTTCATCCGGCAGCTCGTCAATGTTCAACAGGGATTTCAATTCATCAACCCGTACCAGACCATCCAGCAGCCAGGAGCCGTCAGGGCGTAACACAGCCGCCCGGTCAATTTGCTCTCCGGCAGCGGGAATATCGCCCACGATGGATATCAACAGATCAGCCTGGGTGACCATACCCAGCAACCCGCCGTATTCGTCAATGACCAGGGCTACAGACAGGCCGGTTTCCTTAAACTTTTCCAGCACCTTAAGGGCTGGCATGCTTTCGGGAACGAAGACGGCCGGCCGCAGCAATGGTTCCAGATCGATGTGCTGCTGAAGCACATTTTTCAGGAGGTCTTTGGTCAGCAGGACACCAATCACATTGTCCAGGTCGCCCTTAGCGACCGGAAAACGGGTATAGCGGCTTTCCATGATCTTTTGCAGGTTTTCTGAAAAATCATCTTCCAGGTCCAGCCAGGTGATCTCGGTATGGGGGGTCATGATGGCATCCACCCGCCGGTCGCCAAAGCGGAAGACACTTTCCATGATGTCCTGCTCGGCTTCCTCAAAAATGCCGAAGTCAGTGCCCTGCTGCAACAGCACGCGGATTTCTTCCTCGGTGATGGGCGGCTCGGAGCTTTCCTTGGCCCCCAGCAAGCGCAGGCCGATTTCGGTGGAGGTGCTTAACAAGCGGATGACAGGAGAAACCAGCCAGGACAATGCCCGGAAAAAGCGTGCCAGCGAGACAGCGATCTTCTCGGGGTTGCCCAGTGCCAAACGCTTGGGGATCAGTTCGCCAATTACCAGAGAGAAGTAGGTGATGGCCAGGGTGACCAGCACCAGGGATACGACTTGAGCGCCACCGTCCTCCAGAAAGGGCAGGCGCGCCAGCAGCGGCGCCAGGTGACTGGACAGGGTGACACCGCCCACAGCACCCGAGAACACACCCACCAGTGTGATCCCCACCTGAACGGTGGACAGCAGACGGTTTGGCGTTTCTGCCAGGTCGAGGGCTGCCTCGATCGATTTTGGATCAGTATTCTTTAGCTGTTTCAGGCGCACCTTGCTGGAAGAGACCATGGCCATTTCATACATGGCAAACAGACCATTGGCCAGGATGAGGGTTAACACCAGCAAAATGTCTAAAATGATTTTCATGTTTTCTTCTTCTGCCCCGGTTTACAGGTTATCCAGGCTGGCATGACCTTCGGCGGTCGGGGTATCAATCCTGGAATCATCTGCCAACCAAATTTGTTCATTGTCCCCGCTGTCAACTTCCTGAATGATCTCGGCTGCCAGCTGGTTGAGAGACTCGGTTTCGTTGATCTCCATCGTCTTCCAGTAGGTTTCGAGCAGAGCGGCATGATCCATTGTGCTGACAAGCTGCCCTTCTGGCAGGCGCAGGCGGGCTTCCATTTGCGGCCGGCGGATGAAGTGAAATTCAAATGCCGGTTCGGCATGGCGCCGCACAGCGCTTTCGTCAATGTCGGTTTCCCAATCCCGCGGGTAGGTGACCACCAGACGCACGATGGCGTCCTGCAGTTCCTCCTGGGGCGGCAATGCCCCGATCAGTTGATCCAGAGCACCTTCCAGCGAGGTGAGGTTCACAGAACGGTCAATAAAAGGCCGCCCATGCAATTGATGCCAGTGCACTTCGGTGTGGCCTTTGTCAACTTCGGCAATCACAAAAAATTTGTCATCGGCTGCTTCGCCGAAATCGACCCGCTCGATGGAACCGGGGTAAATGACGGGAGGGTGAGCATCTTCGTTAAGGTTCTGCGCTTTGTGGATGTGCCCCAAAGCCACATAGTCCAGTTTGGGATTGCGTACCAACCCGCCGGGCAGCACCAGATCGCTGCCGAGCATCACGCTGCGTTCACCGCCATATTTTGCGCCCTGCACAGAAGCATGGGCGGTCAGCACGGTCGGCAGGGCAGGGTCGATCTGCTCCAGCCAGGTGCCTACCAGTTCGGCCAGCAAAGTCTCGATTTGCGCATAGATCTCAGCCGGGTGTGTGGCACTGATCTGATGCCTGGCCATCATCCGCGAACGTGAAAGCGAGGGGATGGCCAGGATTTGCAGGGGCAGGCCTTCCAGATCCGGGGGAGTGAGCAGTTTCGGCTCACTGACCACATGCACATGGGGCACGGGCAGGGTTTCATATTCCTGCAAGGCATGCGCCCTGCCCTGGGCAGGAGAGAGATCGTGATTGCCCACCAGCAGCAGGGTGGGGATTTTGGCGTCTGACAGGCGGCGGATGCGCTTGCCCCATTCGCGTTGGAAAGTAGGCACAGGGGTGCGGTCTTTATAGGCGTCTCCGGCAAAGAGCACCAAATCCACTTTTTGATCAATGGCAGTGTCCACGATTGTGTCCAGGGCTTTGAGGAAGTCCAGCACGCGCAGGGGTAGTCCGGAAACCGGCTCGCGGCGTCCGTGGGCAGCCACGTCAATGTGGGTGTCGGCAAAATGCAGGATTTTCACCATGATCAGTTCACATTTCCTAATTGTATCAATGTCTGTTGGCTGGGCAGATAACCAGGATGGCAAGACAGGCTTTTTTCCAGATCGCTTCTGGCGCCGGCTTTATCGCCCAATGCCAGGCGGGCCATGCCGCGCCAGTGGTAGCTTTCTTCCATACAGGGGTCGCGGGCAGTATCCAGGGTGGCCGTAACCAGGTCAATCACATGCTGGTACCGCCCCATGGCGTAATAGGTTTCATAGGGTTCTTCCCGATACCACAGCACCCGGAAAGGCCGGCGTTCGGCTGGCAGCGAAGGATAGAGCTGGAAGGCAGTATCGAAAGCTGTGGCAGCCCCGCGCGGATCGCCCATTAACTGCATGCTGCTGCCCAGATTAAACCAGGCAAAGAACTGATCCAGCTCGGCGGTGGTGGAGATTTCTTCATAGGCGTTCTGGGCGGCGATGCGGGCACTGCCAGTCAGCTCCTGGTGATTACCCAGCACCTGCATCAATTGATCATGCTGGGCAGGCGGATAGACCACCATGAAAACCCGGTTGAAACCGCGCCATTCCTGGTCGAGAATGCGATAAGCGACGGGATAATCCGCCGAGAAGTAAGGGTCCTGGACAGTAAATATTTGCTGGGTATCATCATAACCGGTGACCAGGTTGTAATGCCCCATCCAGCTCAGGCGGCCGGTGGCGGTTTCGTGGATGAAGGTGCCTTTTTCGATCAAGACTGGAAAGCCATTGGCCACCAGGGTTTTCAGCAAAAGCAGGCTGCCGCCATAGCGGTAGATGGCCTTGTATCTGGTTTGGGTGTTGACATAATCGGCCAGTTCGCTGACCATCACATTTTTGTCGGTTTCCATCGGTTTGACTGCCGAGCCGATGGTGGTACGGTCGCCCACCCAGCCCCAGTATGAAAGGGCCATCGCCAGGCTGGCGGGGGCGCAGTAATTCCACAGGCCATGCTGGGAATGATAGGTGGTGCCGCTCAAAGCTGCTGCTGCTGGCAGAGGGCCGGCCGGAACAGTGGCAACCGGGGTGGTGATGAGGATTTCGGGCTGCACAATCGGGGAAGGCATGGGGGTCCAGTTATTGTTGCCGCCGAACACTTCGGCTTCCAGGGTGGCATACGCAGCGGCTGTGGCTTCATAGGGCAGAAAGATCACTTCTTCAGGGGGAGAGATTCTGTAATACAGGCGCGTGCGCCAGGTCTCCATCCGCCAGGTAATGCGCTCGCGCACCGGACGCAGGGTAAGTGAAAGACCGCACAGCACGATGGCCGCGGCAGTGATGATCAAAATAATCCTGGCGCTTTTTTGCATCTTAAAAAGAATTATATCATCTGCAGCATCTGGAAAGGCGCAGGCGGGCAGCTTTCATTAAAGGTGCGGCCTTGTCGGGAGGATTTTCAGGTCATTCGTAATGGATGGCTTCCAGGACACGCAAGCGGGCGGCGCGCAGGGCAGGCAGGATGGCGGCCAGCTGGGAAGCGATCACTGCAATGCCCAGCCCGGTGAAAATTCCCTGGGCTGGCATCATGAAATCAAGCTCATAGCCGGACATGGCCATCATCGCCAGAAGGAAGATGCGAGAGAGCAGCACGCCCAAGCCTACGCCCAGAATTCCGCCCATGATGCCCATGATGCCCGCTTCGGCCATCACCATCCATACCACCTGCCAGCGGGTCATGCCAATGCTGCGCAGCATGCCGATCTCGCGAGTGCGTTCCATCACGTTCATGGTCAGGGTGTTGACCACGCCCAGTGAGGCAACAATTACCGAGATGATGGCCAGCACATCGAACATGCTGAACGATTGTGCCAGCATGGCGGAAATACTGCTCTTGATTTCTTGGTTTGAGGTGATCGTCAATTTATATCTTTTACCATACAGGTGATCGATAAGAGCCCCTACATTTTCCGCATCCGCACCTTCTTCCACCTTCAGCAGGAAAGTGCTGGCGTCGCTTTCTTTGAAATAGCGGCGCATATCATTCCAACTGATTTCGATCACATTCCCCTGATTGTAAAAATCGACCACAATCCCGGCCACCTCAAAAGATTGCCTGCCGCGTCGGGTCTGCAATTCCACCCGGCTGCCCTGGACAAGGTTGTATTTTTCAGCCAGCACACTGGAAATGAATACCGCGTTGCCTTGTGCCAGGCGCTGCATGGAGGCCTGGGGATCCTGTGATTTTTGGCTGAACACAAAAGATGTTACCCGTTGATAAGAGAAAGGTTCGATGACCATCAGGCTGATGTCTTCCTGTGATCCGTCCGGCAGGAACCAGGAGGTTTCGAGATAGCGGATGGGTGCCACCGATGTAACACCTGGCACAGCTTCCAGGCGGCGGGCCAGTTCCTGGCGCATAGGCAGAGAGGACGAGATGTAGAAATCCCCGCCGATGTAGGAGTTAATCCAGGTTTTAAGATCACTGCCAAAGGAGGCCGTCATGCTCTTGACGATCAGCACCATGGCTACACCAACCATGAGGGCAGCCACAGTCAGGGTTGCCCGCAGCCGGGATCGCTGCAGGTTGCGGCTGCCCAGATAGCCGGCGTTGCCATACACGCGGCGCACAAAGGGACGCACCAGTTTCTCCCAAAGATTCAAGCTGTCGGGGATCATCAGAGTTGCCCCAAAGAACAGCGAGAAGACAGCCATGCTTCCCAGGCGAAATTGGACATCGTATGGGAAGGGGTTGGCAATCAGGATCACTATCGAAATCAGCAGCAGGGCAGCTCCCACCTTGCCGGCATGGCGGATCAGCCAGCCTTCTTTGTCAATGCCGCGCACGCGCAAAGCCTCCAGCGGCGAGATTTTGCCAGCTTGCAGTGCAGGCATAACAGCGGCGAATACGGTTACAATCATTCCCACCGAGATGCTCAGGATCAGCAGGCTGGTATCCAGCACAATGTTATCCAATTCCTGGCCGATGATCCACGACATGAGGCGCGTCAGGCCGGCTGCCATCAACAAGCCAAGCGCAACTCCCAGTGCTGCACCCAGAAAACCCAGCAGATTGGCTTCGGTTAATACTTGTGCGACCACTTGGCGGCGCGTCATGCCAATGATGCGCAATGTGCCGAATTCTCTTTTTCTTTCGACCACAGTCATGGTGAAGGCGTTGTAGATCAGAAAAGCCCCCACAAACAGGGCCATGCCGCTCATGAAGTTCAGACCGATCTGGTAACTGCTGAGCATCTGAGCCATGCGCTTTCCCTGACTGGCTGGGTATATCACAGAATAGTCATCCCCCAAACGTCCTTGAAGCTGGGTTTTCATCCAATCCAGCGCCTCGGCACTGGTGTATTCGGAGTGCAGCACCAGATCGATCTGGGTATATTTGCCATGCATCTCGAAAAGTTTTTGGGCAGTGCGCAGCGGGATGACACCAAATGCACCATTGTTGACCTGTCCAACGCCTTCCCTGGCAATCATGCCTACCAGACGCAGTTTTTCTATCCCGCCGGGAGTGAGGATGGAAACCCGGTCGCCAAGTTTCAGATCGTTATCTTCACAAAAGTCTTTGACCAGCACAATTTCCTGGGCTTGCAGGTCATCTGAAAGAAATTGGCCGGATATAAGTTTGTAATCCCGGGTTTGCAGGTCTTTTTTGGGCTCAATTCCGTACAGGGTCAGGGCGTTCATGCTGGCGCCAAAGAAATTGAGAGAGATGGAATCTGCCGGAGCGCTGTCGGCAAGTAGAGTTGTGATTTGCAGGGATGGTACGGTTGTCTTGACCCCGGCCAGACTGCTGACCCGGTTGAGGGAAAGATCGGAGAAATTGTTCTGGCTGGAATTGGCGCTTTGGACGATCAGGTTGGCCTTGCCAGACGTGCTTTCAAAAAGGCGGGCGATTGACCGCATGGCTGTCTGGTTGGTGATGCCAATTGAAAGAATGCTGGCTACGCCCAGCACAATGCCAAACGTGCTCAACAGGGTTCTCAAAAAACGGGAACGCAGGGAACGAAAGGTTATTAATCGGGAAAGCAGTAACGGGCCGCCTGGCTTCATTTGGGTTTTCCTCTAAAGATTGCTGGCTTTGTCTGGTTGTTTATTGGCGCAGTGTTTCCAGGTTTTCCATTTGTTCCATGATGCGGCCCACATTGTGGGCTAGTTCGGCATCTTTTTCAAAATGCAATTCTGCGATGATTTCACCATCCAAAAGGAAGATCACCCTGTCAGCAAAGGCAGCGGCGCGCGGGTCGTGGGTTACAACAATGATGGTCTGTGAAAGGGTGTCGCAGGAGCGGCGCAGCAATTCCATAATGGCTGTACCAGAGTGCGAGTCCAGGTTGCCGGTAGGTTCATCTGCCAGCACGATGGCTGGTTCTGTCAGCAAGGCGCGGGCAATGGCCACCCGTTGCTGCTCGCCGCCCGAAAGCTGGTCGGGTTTGTGCGTTCGCCGGTCTGCCAGTCCCACCAGATTGAGCAATTCGTCAGTGCGGGTTTGGTAGGCTGAAACCTGTTTGCCGTCAATGATGATGGGCAGCAGAATGTTTTCTTCGGCGGTCAGGGTTGGCATCAGGTTGAAGAACTGGAAAATGAACCCAACATTATGCCGCCGCACCAGGGTGATGTGTTTGTCATCCAATTCCTTGAGAGGATGGTTGGCAAGAATGACCTCACCCTGGCTGGGTTGATCCAACCCGCCCAGCAAGTGCAGTAAAGTCGACTTGCCACTGCCTGAAGGCCCCATAATGGCGACAAATTCTCCCTTATTGATGGTGATGTCCACACCGCGGAGCGCGTCCACCTGATGCTCACCCAACAGATATTGTTTTTTTAAGGATTGGGATACAAGAACTGGCTGGTTGTCTGGCATGTTTCATCCTTTCAAGCTGGCTTCTCTGGATTTTGTGATGATTTCGATTGTTCCAGTTTCCTCTTCCTGCAGAATGACCTCGCCCTTGTAGCCGTCAATGGTGACCACCACATCATTCAACAGGCGGGTGGCATCTGGCACAGACACCACGGCCGGTATGCCATACTCACGGGCAATGATCGAGCTGTGTGATAACAGGCCGCCGCATTCCGAAATCACCCCGGAAGCCTTTGCAAACAGCGGCGTCCAGCTTACATCGGTAAATGGAACAACAAGGATCTGTCCCGGGTGAAGTTTTTCGAATTCGCGGATACTGCACACCACGCAGCATTTTCCGGTATATACGCCACCCGAGGTGGGTGTACCCAGCAAGCGTTTGCGCGGCGAAAGTTCGATAGGCGGCGGCTCATCCCCAAAGATGACCGGCGGTAGGACAATTGCCCGGGCAGCTTCCATTTCCTGCTTGCGCTTGTGCACCAGCTTGGCGGCATTGGGTACTTGCTGTGGGTTTTGCAGCAGTTGGCGGATTTCCTCATCATAAAGAAAATAAATGTCTTCAGCATTATCCAGCAAGCCTTGTCTGGCCAGGTCCTTCCCCAGCGAAAGGTAATACACGCGGAATAGACCCATGCCATAGGTGAACACTGAACTGACATATTCCCGGTAGAAGCGGAACAAGCGTGCACGGCGATAGATGTGGCCAAACACCAGACGGTGCATTCCTTTCAATGGTAGATCTTTGAAAGAGGTCAGCCTGGTCAGTCCTGCTGCCGGCACTTGGTACTGGATGATCAATTGTAGGATGAGATCGGGGTTTTCCCGCCAGGGCACGCTGGAAAAGTCGTTGCCGCTGTCACTCAAGTGACCAAATTGCTGCAAAAAAGCAGCCACCTGTTCCTGAAAATGTGAAATTTCAGGGATCTGCAGGAATTCCAGGTAAGTGCTGGCTGAAACCAGTTTTTGCAGGCCTTCATCAAGGTGATGGAACTCCTGATTAAGATGCAGCAGAGCATTGGCCGGGTCAAATCTCTGCATATCAACCAGCCCATAAAGCAGGTCAAACTGTTCGGCATCCACATTTAATTTCTTGAGCTGGCTGCGCAGCATACCACTGTAAGCCATCATCATCAAAGGGCCAAGGATGTTGAAGTGGGCTGTCTGTTGGTTCATGCGAAAAATGAGATCAAGGGTGGCCAGTTTTTCTTGCTTGCCAAGATCGGCGGGAACAGTTGTGGGGATTTTGCGCAGGCGGTTTTCCATTTCCGGGAGGAAATGTGCCGCGCGGTGGTGAAAGAATGCCATGCGGATCATAAACCACAACAGGCGGGGGAAAAGTGTCATCATCTGCCAGCCGGGTTTGAATTTTGGCATACCAGATTTTTTCTCATCTTTTTCTGCGGCATCCATCCCCATCATGATCTCCAGGGCTTCGCGTGGCAAGCCCAGGCGGTTAAAGATCTGACCGAATTTTCCCATATTAAAATAGGCACGGTAATGAAAGTGTTTCACCAATAATTGGGGAGTTAGATCATTTTTGCCGATCATCTGGCTTAACAACTCGATCCACGCTCCGCTGACTAACGGAACATTGACGGAAAAGACAAGTGGGGTGATCAAACCCGGCAGCATGTCCTTGGCCAGCCTGTTGGAGTAGAAATTAAGATCCTGGATGGAGGTGATGTCACGCATTTGCAGCCAATAGATCTGCTGGCCATCAAACACCCATTCCAGATCAATTTCCCTCTTGAAAGTCCTTGCCATGTTGCGTGTAACCTGCACAACCTGTTCGATCACCTGCTGGTAAGACGGGTACTCCTCAGGGAATGCGATCCATTGTCCCCATTTGTGTACCCAGCGCAAGGGTGTAACGCCTTCCTGCACCAGGGCGGCGCCGCTGCCCTGCACGGCTTCAACGATGACTTCATCCATGCCAGTGATGGGATTCTTGCTGAAAACTACGCCCGAAAGTGCCGGCTGGATCATCTCCTGGACGATGACGGCCATTTTCAGGTCTGCTTTGCCAGCCAGCATCTTTTCAAGATAGGCTGCCACGGCTTCTGAACGAGCAGTAGCCCAGATTGACCAGATGGCCTGCAGAACAGCATCCACACCGCGTACATTCAAAACAGACTTGAATTGGCCGGCAAAGGACTGCTCAAACTGGTCTTCGATGTTGGCAGATGACCGCACGGCATAAGCTGCTTGCGGGTCGAGGGTCTGTGCCAGTTCCTGCCGCAGGGTTTCGACGATGCCCACATTATTCTTGAGGTATTGCAGATAAGCCTGCCAGGAACAGACATATGTGCGAGGGATCAGGATGCCTTGCTTTTGCAGGGCCAGCAAACTTTGGGCTTTATTGCCAATTTTCTTTTTGTTGTGCGGCGATGAAAGAGGATGAAGATATTGAAATGATGACATGTTTACACCCCTTCCTGTGATGACACTCAATCAAAAATATGCCAATGGAATTTGTCTGCCATGCGCAGCAGTCCCTTGCCCATGGGGTTGGTCTGCATGTCTTCGCGCAGGGTTGGCTTGCGAGGTAATTGTTTCCGTACTTTCATCGCCGTGATGATATCGGGTATGAGTGCCAGGATGAAGGAAGCGTTCAATACGACTGCATAGGCTACATACCAAGGATCGTGTTTGGTAAACCAGAACCAGGGGATGAGCAACAGCAGGCTGCCTATGAAAACGAACATGAAGCTTTTCAATACCAGCAGGCTGACCAGAAACCCGAGCAGGGAGCTTAGCAATGCCCCCAGCCAGTCAACAGCCAGTGCACCGCCGTAGGCGGTTGAAAAGCCATGCCCGCCCTTGAAACGGTAATAGATCGGCCAATTGTGGCCGATCATGCCCGATGCAGCCGCAATCAGAAAATAGGGTTGATCCGGGTACAGCAGGCGCAGGAGCAGGGTGGGCACGAAAACTTTTGCCATGTCCAACAATCCCACCAGGCAGCCCGCCTTGCTGCTGACTGCATTGCCAACGGATGATGCACCAATTCCATGTTCGCGATAGGTAAGATCGGTGCCGGGTACCGGCCGTTCCATGTCCACCAGATCTTTTTCCGGGGTCACAAGCCGGGTAAACAGCCGCGAGAAAGAAATCGCCCCAAGCAAATAGGCTCCTAACCCAGACAGGATCGCTAAAACCGCATCCATTTCGCCTCCCTGCTGAAATGATGAAACGACCTCCGCCAGCCGCTGCCAGAAAACAGTCAGACCGGCGCGCATGCTCTGCCCCCTGGGTGTCTGCGATGCAATTTGATGACGATTAGCAATGGAATTTTATGTAACCGGGGAATAAAGATATTCTACAACAAATCTTGTTTTGTGTGAGGTGGAATTAATTTAGGGGGCAGGTTAGCAGGGGCCATGACTTAGGAGAGTATTCCCACCCTGGAATCTCCTTTTGGGAAAATCGTTTGCATTCCAGAAAAAACTTGAGTAACATATAAACAACACAGTATATTCATTCAAAAAGGAGAAAGAGTATGTCAAAAATCAAAATCATTCTTATTGCTTCCCTCGTGTTGTTATTATCCACAGCTTGCCTGAGCCTGGGCGGGTTGGGTCAAAAGGCGCTGGACAAGGCCCTGGAACAAGCTGATCTGCCGGAAGGCGCCATTGAAACAGCCCAGGCCGGGTTTGAAGTCCTGGCAACAGAAGTGTTGGCCACCGCCGAGGCCATTGAAGTTGCCCCTGCACCGGCCGCCGATGTGCCCTTCCCCGTGACACCGGATGCCAAGAATCTTATGAATGTAGCAGGGACAGTCAACTATCAGACATCGATGAGCGTGGATGATGTGGTTGCTTTTTACCGGCAGCAATTGCTTGCCAAGGGGTATGTCGAACGCGAGATCACAACCGTTATTGAAGGGGGGATTGCCAGCCTGGTCTTTGATGGCGACCCCAGCGGCAAGGCGTTGGTGGTGCAGGTGGTTGGCGTAGGTGATGCCAGCAATGTGAATGTGCGCCTGGAGGATGTGTAGCCTTTGGTTTGAAAGTTCTTTGAGAAACAGAATCAAAACCGCCTGCGACTCTCGCAGGCGGTTTGCTTTTCGCTTATTCTGGCCAATTTTGGTTAGCTTTCCGGTTCGTCATCGTCCTCATCGCCGAAGGAGAAATCGTCGTCATCAAAATCCACGTCGACGCTTTCCGGGTCAACCCGTAGCCAGAGGAACAATACCTGACCCTCCTCTGATTCCAGCGAACGGGCAGCAACGATGGGGAGTTTCTCTTCGAGTCCCAGGTCATTGCGGAAATGAAGATAGATTGACAGCTGTTTGTTCCAGGCGCTGTGACAGCGCTCAACCAGGGCTGGCCCGTTAAAAGTGCGCAAGCGGGTCAAAGCCAGGTCATATAAAAATGGGCCTTCGCTCATGCCCATAGCCCAACCGTCATCAATGGCTTCAAATGTAGGCGGCGGGCCTTCAATGATTGTGATCTTTTCTTCTTCCATTTCATTATCTCCAACGGGCAAAT